>JBGOUW010000022.1:0-18023 GCA_041477755.1 Binatia bacterium | reverse complement strand
CTCGCTTCGTACAAGCGCGGCTTCGACACCCAGCGCGCCAGTTGCTCCACCGGCGGCAGCGCGATGCGGAAGTGCTGCGCCAACTCATCGCGACCGCGTTGGACGAGCAACATCGACGACTCGTCGGTAACGAACAGCACCGGCGGTGTGGCGAACGTCCGGCCGATCGTCATCACGGCATCGAGAAACGCGCGACCCGCACTCGGCGGCGGACAGGTGACGACGCGCGCGTAACGCGAATAGCGCGCCGGCCCGAGCGCGTTCCACGCCGCTACCGTACACGCCACGCCGCGCGGCGCCAGGCTGCGTACGAGGCCCAAGGCGGTCAGGCTATCGGGAACGATGACCGCCGGCGCGAGATCGGCACGAGGTTGCACGAGGTCCGGTCCTCACACCGGCGATGGCAGGCACTGGGTGTGGAGCACATCGGCCGCAGTCTCGCCGCGCCGAATCAAGTGCAACGCTCCGCGCGCGTCGACGAAGTACACCGGCGCGCGCGGCCGGGTGAACTGATTGGCGCGCGCGATCGAGTACGCGCCGGCATCGAGGATCGCGATCGGATCGCCAACCTGGAGCGGCGGCGCCGGGTGATCGTAGAAGAGCACGTCTTGCGTCGCCAGCGTCGGTCCGCCGAAATGCCAGCGCTGTGTAGCGGACTCCGTCGCGCGAGTCGGGAACTGCACGCGCCATTCGGAGAAGGAGAGCTTCTCGGGCAGGTCGTTGAGACTCACATCGAGGAAGACCCACGGTGGTTTGACGACGCCGACGCGGGCTAGCATCACGCCCGCACTGGCAACCAGCGTGCGGCCCGGTTCGAGCGCGACTGTCAGCGGTAGGTCGTACCGGCGCCGCAATTCAACGATGCGCGCCGCGATGCGCGCCGCCATCGACAGACTCGACTCCATCGGCGCCTGCATCACGCCGAAACGCTCGGCGATGCGCGCAAAGGCAAACCGACGAGCGACGCGGAGGTTCAGCATCGCATCGGCGGGCAGGCCACCGCCGAGATTCACCTCATCGATCTGCACGCCGCGCTGGCGCAGGTGCGCGGCGGCGGCGAAAAACTGATCGAGCGTGGCGAGGTAGCGCTCCGCGCGCGTCACCTGCGAGCCGACGTGCGCCATCAGGGCCGTCCACTCCAACTCGTCGGCGCGCCCGATGATGTCCGCGAGCCGATCAATATCGGCGATCGGAAATCCAAATTTCTGGCGATACGTGCGGATGATGTGATGATACTTCGGCGGCGGCAGCGCCGGCTCGACCCGCAGGCCGATGCGTACGCGTCGCCCGGATCGTTGCGCCAAGCGACGCAATGTCGCGATCTCTTCCGCGGACTCGACGTTGATGAGATGAATCCCATCGGCAATCACGCGAGCCAACTCCGCCTCGTCCTTCAGCGGGCCATCGAAGACGACACGACTCCAGTCGAACCCGGCGCGCTCGACAGCGAGTCGTTCCACACCGCCGGAGATCTCAGCGCCGCAGCCGAGGTCACGCAGAGTCGCCAGCACGCCGGTCTCGAAGTTCGATTTTACCGAGTAGTACAGCCGTACCGGATCGGCCGCTGCGAGCGCGTGTCGCAGCGCCGCGTAGTGATCGCGGAGGGACTGCTCGAACATCACGTACGCGGGCGTACCCGTGTGCGCGGCGAGATCGGCGAGATCGGCGGCCTTCGGCGTGACACCAAAGACCGCCGCAGCGCAGGATACCGCCGACGATGACGCAAGCATGATCTCTAGTCATGTAGCGTTCCCGCCCGTGAAAAGGCAAGGCGAAAGTGGGTGGCTGGTTTGTGGTTCGCGGTCTCTGATTCTCCCACGACGACGAGCGACAGCATTAGGCGACCCAGCACCACCGCCCACAAACCCGACGCTACGAAACGGGCCAGATGGGGAAGCGTGCGCACAGCGAGCGCACGTCGGTGACGATGCGCACGCGCAATGACGCATCGTCTGGTTGGTGCAACACCGCGCCGATCCATTGCGCGATCTGACGCATCTCGACGATGCCCATGCCGCGCGTGGTCAGCGCGGGAGTGCCGAGCCGCAACCCGCTACAGATCGTCGGCGGGCGCTGGTCGTACGGGATGGTGTTCTTGTTGACGACGATGCCGGCTTCTTCGAGCAGATTCGCGGCCACTTTGCCGGTGAGATTGTGCGGCCGCAGGTCGATCAGCATCAGATGGTTGTCGGTGCCGCCCGACACCAGCCGGAAGCCCGCATCGATCAATGCCGCTGCGAGTTCCCGCGCGTTGACGATGGTCTGTTGTTGGCGCGCGCGGAACCCTTCGCTCATCGCTTCGCGGAACGCGATCGCTTTGGCGAAGATCGTGTTCACGTGCGGCCCGCCCTGCGTGCCGGGAAACACCGCTTTGTCGATCTTCGCGCCCAGCTCTTTACGACAGAGGATAAGGGCGGAGCGTGGGCCTCCGAGCGTCTTCTGGGTGGTGGTGGTTACGACATCGCAGTGCGGCACTGGATCGGGGTGCACGCCGCCGACGATCAAGCCGGCGATGTGCGAGACGTCGGCCATGAGATACGCGCCGACGCGGTCGGCGATGCGGCGCCACGCGGCAAAGTCCCACAGCCGCGGGTACGCAGTCGCGCCGGTGACGATCAGTTTGGGCCGCACGCGGTCAACGAGGCTGGCGATCTCGTCCATGTCCAAGCGCTCGGTTTCGCGATTCACGCCGTAGTGAATGAAGCGATAGAGCTGTCCCGACATGTTCACCGGACTGCCGTGCGTGAGGTGGCCGCCCTGGTTAAGGTCGAGGCCGAGCACCGTATCGCCGGGCTGAAGCAGCGCAAAGTAGACGGCGAGATTCATCTGCGCCCCGCTGTGCGGTTGCACCGAGGCGTGCTCGGCACCGAAGAGCTGCTTGGCGCGGTCAATGGCGAGCCGTTCGATGGCATCGCTGGGGCCGCAGCCGTTGTAGTAACGGGCACCGGGCGCTCCCTCGGCGTACTTGTTGGCGAACACGTTGGCGACCGCCGCGATCACGGTCGGGCTGGCGTAGTTCTCCGACGGAATCATCATCAGCGTGTCGCGCTGGCGCGCTTCCTCGACGTCGAGGATAGCGGCCGCATCGGGATCGATCGAATGGAAGTTCATCTGTGCCTCCTTGGAGAGCCGAAACGAAAACGCCCGGACTCCCCTCTACGGGGACCCAGGCGTTCGGCCCACCAGCGTCAGCACTCCCTCGTGGTCGGTTCCACGCGATCCCGATGCGGGACCCTCCGGAGTTCCACCGGAGTCGCCAGTCGTGCAGTCGATGACTAGCGCAACCCTAATCCGGGTGGGCGCGTACCGTCAAGACTGCACATTCCGCCATGCGTTGACTACGTATCACATCGTGATACATTTCGACCCGTGCGACATCATCGACAGGAACGTTGGCTCCACGCGCGGATTTCGGAGCACCTAGAAGACGCGCTCAAGCGGGAGGCGCGGCGCAAGCGGCAGCCCGTGTCGTTGCTGGTCCGCAACGTACTCGAAGGTGCTCTCGATTTGGTCGAAGACATCGTCGAGGACGGTCTCGCGGTCGCCCAGCGCTCGCACCGACTCGCCCGCAACCTGGGTCGATCGGCCAAGGCGGCGAGCGGCGATGGTCTCGACGACGTGTACGGCTGGCAGGAACTGATCCTCAATCGCGCGGCGACATGTGCGCGCTGCGAGACCGACCTGACCGCCGGGGCGAGCGCACACCGGGGCCTGCGTGATCAGCCGGGCTCACCGATATTTCTCTGCACATCCTGCGTGCGGCGACTGCGCCAGCCACGCACTCACTCAGAGGAGGAAACGCGATGACTACTACCGATCAACATCCGCACGACGGTGATGCGTCGGCAAGTTGGGAACACGTCGGCCGCGCGGCGGAACATTTTGCCCGGCGCGTCGCACGCGACGCGAGTAAATTTGCGGAACGGATTCAAGAACACGCCGGCGGGTTCGCCGAAGACATGTCGCGCGATTGGCGACGCACCCGGCGCGAGTACCGACGTGGCTGCGGCCGCGCGTCGCGCTATGCCGCAGCGGCGGCACCGGACGTCCGGCGCGTGTTCGAAGACATCCGCGCAGTGCTCGCCGACGTGCTCGACGGCGTTGATGAGCTGATCAATGGCATGTTCGGCGGTGTAGACGAGCAGGGTGACGGTGTGTGGGTGCGTGTGGTCCACAACCGCGACACGACGTGCGCCGGTTGCCAGCGTCCGATCGCCGCCGGCGACGAAGGCTTCGTGCGCCGCAGCGCCGGCGGCATGGAGTTCCGCTGCGCGGAGTGCGAGACGCGAACGAGTTAGCCTCGTGACTTCAGACTTCGAGTCTGCGAATTCCAGGTTAACGTATCCAATATAGGGACGCCCCACCGAGGCGTCTCTACATATGCTGCGCGGAGACGGCTCTACGCCGCGACCGCCGATTTGACCAGTGGCTCGAGCTCGCCGCGACCGTCCATCTCGTGAACGATGTCACAGCCGCCGATGAACTTGCCGCCGACATACACCTGGGGGATCGTCGGCCAGTTGGAGAACGCCTTGATGCCATCGCGAATCTGTGGGTTCTCGAGCACGTTGACGGTTTCGTACGGCACACCGATGCGGTTGAACAGTTCGATGGTGGCGGCGGAGAAGCCACACATCGGGAGATTCGGAGTGCCTTTCATGAAGATCACGATCTTGTTTTTGTCGATCATCGACTTGATGTGGTTCATCAGTTCATCGGCCATGATTGTCCTCCTTACGACACCACGCGCAGTGACTTGGGCGCACGCTGGTACTGGTCCGGTGTGTAGGTCTTGAGCGTGAGCGCGTGAATCCGCTGCACCATCGCGTCGCGCAACGGTGTGTAGACCATCTGGTGTTGGTCGACCAGCCCTTTGCCAGCGAAGGCGCTCGACACGACCGTGACCTCGAAATGATCGCCGCCGCCCGTCAGGTCACGTACGGATACCTGCGCGTCGGGAAGGGCCGCAGTGATCAGGCTGCTGATCTCATCAGGGTGCACCACACTCAACTCCTCAGAACGGGGCCGCGGAGCGTGTCCGCAGCCTGCAGAGTTAGTAGCGCAAATGCAGTGAGCACGCGAGGGGGGGGCCTGGCCGTAACGCGACGGGCCGGGTCGTCTTGCGCGCCAAAGGGCCTATTGCTGGAAGCTGGTTTCGACGGTGATGTCGATCTCGTCGGCGGCCTTAGTGCCATCGGCGGCGGTGGCGAGCACGCGAGCGGTATACTCGCCCGGCTTGTCGTAAACATGGATGGGGGCGGGATCGCTGGAGGGGGGCGAGTTGTCGCCAAAGTCCCACGTCAACGCCGGCGTACCGCCGGTACACTGCGACTCGACACTAAAGCTCACGCTCAGCGGCGGCTCGCCGAAATCGGGATCGGCGTCGATGATGACGATGCAATCCCCTTCGTTCTCAAGTTCGGCGGGGACCGCCTCATCGGCGTCCGCGGATCCCTCGGCGGGAGGCGGCGCTTCCGCTTGCCGCGCGGCTGAACCAGTCGGACCGAAGCCAACCGTCGGTCCAAAGGTTGGCGCCAAGATTCGGCCGGGAGCGGCGGGGGCGGCCGCGGCGCCAGCACCGCTAGCCGTAGCGGGAGCGGCAGCGCGGACGGTCGGCCGGCGGGCAGTGACGGCGGCGGCGCCGCTACTCGTGGTGTCCGGCGTCTCACTCGTGCGCTGACAGCTCCCGCACCCTCCGAGGAGCAGAAGCATCGCCAGCGACCAGACGGTGTGGGCGCGCGACTTCACCGGGTTGGCAACGGTTTCGGCGTCGGCTTCTTTCGCGGACCCGGGGGGCCCTTTGGCGTCGGGGTCCGCTTGGGCGGTTCCGAACGGACCAGGCGCATCTTCTTCACCGGCCCCGGATTGCCGTCCACGTCACGCAAGCGCAACGTCAGTTCGGTGGTGCCGACCGGGAAATTCCAGGCCTTCGCGATCACCATGCAGAACTGGGTGGTGCTGTCCTTGTTGACGAAGGAGAAGTCGCCGTTCGCAGTTACGGTACACGAAGACGAGGACTCGACAAAAGTCTCAAACCGGCACGCCAGATCGTTGAGCGTATCGGAAATCTCTTGGGTCTCTTTGAATGACGGAGGATTCACCGCCGGCACTCCCCCGATCTCCGGACGCATACGGTCGCAGACGGTGTCGCTACCATCACCCAACGGCCGATTGCTCTCGAGCTGGACGTCCGGACGCTTCTTCGGGTCCTTCGGGTCGTACTGGAAGATGCTACGACCGACCTCGGCGTTGCTGAGGCCAGGCTTGGCTTCAATCACGATCATGAAACCAGACCCGACCGGGTGCTTGTACGTCGCCACACCGTCCTTGTCGACCGAATCTGGCTCGTAAGCATGGCCGTCGGCACGGGCAGCGCCAAAATGTGAGGCGATCGGACCGATCGGCTTACCCTTGGTCGCCTTGACGTTCGGATTCGCAATCGGCCGCGTCGGCATGGCCACCGGCGTGCCCGGCGGCACCGTCGGTACCGGCGTTGCGGAACGCGCATCGGCGGTCGCGCGCGGCGTCGGCTTTGGGGGCGCCGACTTCTTGATCGGGCACGCGGTCAGGAACAGCACGCTAATCAACACTCCGGTCACGCGAACCGTGAAACGTCCGTACATCACACCTCCTCGAAGCTCGCGGTTATGTAACGGGGGCAACCGAACGAGTCAATCCCGAGCTGCCGTGCTGCCCGTCCGGCCTTTGCGGCTGGTGCCGACGACGCCGGTGCGCTCCGCTACGGTTCGTTTGGCAACTCAGTCAATCTGCGTACCGGCGAGCAGGCGAGCCACACGGCCGCGATGAAGGGGCTGGTGGCCGCAACCACGAGTGTCATTCGCAGACCGATACTTTCGCCGAGCACGCCGCCAACGAGCGCGCCAAGCAACATCGCCACGAGTCCCGCCATCCGCATGCTCGCATTGATCCGCCCCAACATCGCCGGCGGTGCGAGGACCTGGCGCAGGCTGACCTCGATGATGTCGTATACCGTCGCCGCCCCGTCCTCGACTAACTGCTGCGCGATGAGCAGCAGCGCGCCGACCAGCGTTGCCCCGGGTGCGAGCGGTGCGAAGAGAATACCGAGTCCGGTCAGACCCAGCCCGCCGATCAGCGTGGGACCGATGCCCCATCGTATCGTCGCCCGGCGCCCGACCAACGCTCCGAGCAGCGAGCTCACACCCCCCACCGCGAAGATCATCCCGAGCACGCCCGGCGCGAAGCCGAGCTCGCGCGTGACGAATAACATGAAAACCGTACTGAAAACGGAGAACGCGAACTTGAGCAGCATCGTGCTGCCCGCCAATACGCGCAGCACCGGATGACTGACCACGAAGCGCAGCCCCTCAACGCTTTCGATCCACATTCGGCGCTGTTTGCGCGCGCGCGGTGCGGCTTCGGGCGCGCGGATCAGGGCCACAAACGCCGCGGACGCCACGAACGACAGCGCGTCGAGCAGGATCGCCAGCGGCGCCGTGAACATCTGCACCAGCCATCCGCTGAGGCCGAATGCGCCAACCTCCGCCACCGCCGCGCTCGCCGACAGTTTGCTGTTGCCTTCGACGAGATCCTCGCGCCGCACCAGCGTTGGCAAGTACGAGCGGAATGCGATGGCAAACACCATCGACAAGATCCCGGTCAAGAAGCCGACGATGTACAACTGCTCGATGCGCAACATACCGGCATACGCCGCCAGCGGAATCGACGCGAGCAGCAACGCACGGCCGAGATCGACGGCGATCAACAGCGGGCGGCGCGGCAGCCGATCCACCCAGACGCCAGCGGCCACTCCGATCAGCAGCCCCGGCACCAGATCCGCCGCTCGCAGCAGCGACATCTGCATTGGCGTCGCGTGCAACACGAGCACGGCGGTGAACGGCAGCGCCGTCGCCGTCACCATCGAACCGAAGACCGAGATCGTCTCACCGATCCACAGCTTCACGAAGTCGCGATTGCGCCACAGGCCACCGAAGCGCGACGGCCCCATCTCTTCGGCCATTTCCTGCTGCGGGGCGCCGACTAGAACAACGCCAACTGCTTGCGGCTCTGGACGATGGTGGCGAAGTCGGTACCGAGGCAGCGCAGGATCGCGTCGGCCACTGGTTCGAGTTGATGTTCGATGTAATGCGCATAGTCGGGCGGCCCGGTCTCTTCGCCGACCGGCTCGGGGCCGTTGCGGGTGACGACGTATTCGACCATGCGGCCGGCCCCGCCGCGTTGCTTGCGCGCCGCCTTCACGTGCGCCGGCGTGGTTTTGGTGTAGGCCGCGAGGTCCTTGCGGATCGCTTTCTTGTACGAGAGCAAGGTGTCGAAGGTACCGGCGCGCAGATCGGCGACGAACTGCTTGATGAACGCGTCGACCGGCTGATCATGAAAGACGCGCTGCAGTAGCTCGCCTTGGAAACGCTTGCTCACCTCGCTCCAGTCGCGCCGGACCGATTCGAGGCCGACAAACTCGATTTCCTCGCGGCCGTTGTCGACGAGTAAGCCGGCGTAGCGCTTCTTGCTACCGACCTTGCCGCCGCGCACTTCGGGCAGGAAGAATCGATGGTAGAGTTTTTCGAACTCCAGTTCGAGATAACTCTCGCAGCCAAACTCCTCGCGCACCGCGGTCGCCACCGCTGCACCGATATCGGCGCGCAGCACTTCGGCGAGCGCCAACGCGCGCGCGGGATCGGGCTCGTTGGAATGGATGAAGAGCGAATCGGTGTCGCCGTAGATCACGTCGTAGCCGCGGGCCGCGGCGTGCTCCGCCGCGAGCTTGATGAGGTGTTGGCCGGCGTGCGTGATCGCGTTGGCCACCTCGGGGAAGAACAAGCGCGAGGCGCCCGAACCGAGCACGCCGAACATCGAGTTCATCAGAATCTTGATGGCGTTGGCTTTCACCGCCTGCCCGCCGCGCTTGGCTTGCTCGCGTTCGGTGGCCAAGCGTGCAACCAGTGCGGGAAGAATGCCCGGGATGTCGCGGCGGAAATGAGCGCCGTTCGGCGTTCGGATGTATGCACCATCGGCGCGGGGAACACGCACGAAGGTCAACGGATCGAGGTTCAAGCTGCGAACGATGCTCGGGTACAGACTCTTGAAGTCGAACACCAACACGTTGGTGTAGAGCCCAGGGCGCGACTCCATCACATAGCCGCCGGTGATGCGCGCCTCCTTTGCTTCAGCGCCGACCGACGGCGCCACCACGCCGCGCTGGCGCAGCTCGGCGAGATACAGCGAGTCAACCGATGCGATCGCGGCGCTGACGCGATCGAGCTGCATGCCGGTCAACAAACTGCGCTGCACAGCCAGATCGACCAGGCCGGTGTGGTCGAGGATGGCACTGACCAGCTGCGCATCCTTCAGGTTATAGTTCACCAACAGTTGCGGATCGTGCTCGTAGGCCTGGCTGATCTGTTCGTGATGCCGCTCGCCGGCGAACAGCTTGCCGGTGCCGAGGAACGCCTGCGCCGCGGTTTCGAGTTTGTAGTCGTCGAGTCGAATGAACGCGCCACGCAGCAGCGAAAGCGCATCGAGGACGACACGGCCGTAAGTGACCGCACGCGACTCGCGTGTGAAGGACGCGTCTTTGCGCAGGGCGAACTCGTCGTCGGAGCGCCCGATGGCGAAGCGGATGCCATAGCGCCGCGCCGCCCGCGCGAGGAATGCGAGGTCGAAGTCGACCACGTTCCAACCGGTGATGATGTCGGGGTCGAGGAGGTCGACGTATTCGAGAAATCGGCGAATCGCGGCCTTCTCCGAATGGACCGGCTCGGCGTGCTCGAACGTCTGGTGGCCGACGAGGAGAACCCGGCTGAAGTCGCGGGTGTGCAGGGCGATCGAGTACAGTTGCCCTTCGAGGCCGGCCGTCTCGATGTCGATCGACAGCACTTTCAGCTTCGGTTGCCAGTGCGCCGGCTGCAACGCGGGATTGCGGAACACGTGCCCCACTCGCCCGTGAACGTGCGACGGCCCGGTGATTTCAAACGCGCCGCGGATGCCGCGATCGATCAGATAGCGGTAGGCGAAGCGCACGTCGGCTTCGAGGCATACCACGCCGCGTTCTTCGAGCCGGCGACGCAGCGGTGGCACGTCGCCCGGCACGCCGACCGTGATGATCGCCGCCGGCTCGCCGGTGAGCGTGCGAAGAGTTGACGGTTCAACCGCGACGCCGAGCTTGCGCGCCGCATCGGCATCGGCCGCGCGCACGAAAAAGTGTGGCCGTGTGCGATCGTCGATGATCAGGCACGGCTCGCCCGATTCGAGCACCCCGTACAGGTGAACCTCCGGCACGGCGTTCACGACGCGATAGGTCGGAGTGAGAAGAAAGCCGCGCATGTGCGGCGATTATAGAGGGCGCCCGGCGCTGTGCATACCGTGTGAGCCGTTCAGTCGCCGCTTCCAGTCGTTGGAACCATCCCTCTAGACTAAGAGTTCTAGAACAACTATTCTACCCGATGATGCGTGGAGAAACGGCGGTACGCCTCTCAACCAAGCGCAGCGAGTCGCGTGAGCTGACCCGCGCTCGCCTGCTCGCGGTCGGTCGTGAGGCGTTTGGGCGTAAGGGTCTCGCGGGCGCAAGCCTCACCGAAGACATCCTGCGATCGGCGGGTGTGTCGGTGGGCTCGTTCTACCATCAGTTCGGCGACAAGACGGATCTGTTCCTGGCGGTGCTCCGACAACACACCGAGGCCTTTCAGGCGATGATCCGCGAGGCCCACGCACCGCGTAGTGGGCGGACCCCGGCGGACGTCGCCCGCCATTCGTACGAGACCACCTTCCGGGTCGCTGAAGAAAACGGCGACCTCTTCCGCATCTTTGTGCGCGAACGCGAGAGCGACGACAAACGCGTGCGCGCCTATCTGCAGGATACCCATCGGGACTGGATTGCGCGCCTGGCTGAGGACTATCGACACCTCGGTCTCGCGCCCGGCCACAGCCCCGCGGCGGAGTTGGCGGCCGAGCTGATCTCGGCGCTGACCGTGGGCACTGTGCTGCGCTACCTCGAGCTCCCCCCGCACGAGCGCGCGGCACAGCGCCCACATCTCATTACCGGCTTGGTGCAATTCACTCTCGGCGGCGTCCCCGCCTTGATGGCGGCGCGCCGCACCAAAACCACGCGGCGACCGCCCAGTGCCCTCACCCCAACTCTCCCCCAAAGGGCGGGGGAGAAGAATCGAAGGAGAGCGTAATGCAATTCGGCATTTTCTACGAACATCAACTCCCGCGCCCGTGGAACGATGGCGACGAGCACAAGCTCTTCAAGGATGCGCTCGACCAAGTCGAGTTGGCGGACCGGCTCGGGATCGACTTCGCCTGGGAAGTCGAACATCACTTTCTCGAAGAGTACTCGCACTCGTCCGCCCCCGAGGTCTTCCTGGCCGCATGCAGTCAGCGCACCAAGCGGATTCGCTTGGGCCACGGCATCACGCTCATGCCGCCGAATTACAATCATCCGGCGCGTGTCGCCGAGCGCATCGCGACACTCGATCTGGTCAGCGACGGCCGCGTCGAGTGGGGCACCGGCGAGTCGAGCGCGCGCCTCGAACTCGAAGGCTTCAACATCGACTACATGGAGAAGCGCGACATGTGGTTGGAGACGGTGCGTGAGACCGCCAAAATGCTCGCCTCCAATCCCTACCCCGGCTACGAGGGCAAGTACTTCTCGATGCCGCACCGCAACATCGTGCCGAAGCCGGTGCAGAAACCGCACCCACCGCTGTGGGTGGCGTGTTCGAATCGCGAGACTATCAAGATGGCCGCGCGCCTCGGCATCGGCGCCTTGACGTTCGCCTTCGTCGATCCGAGCGAAGCGAAGTACTGGGTCGACGAATATTACACCACGTTCAAGAACGAGTGCGAGCCAATCGGCCGCACCGTGAACCCCAACGTCGCCATGGTCACCGGCTTCATGTGCCACGAAGACAGCGACGAAGCGCTGCGCCGCGGCCTCGAAGGCTTCCGCTTCTTCGGCTACGCGCTCAGCCACTACTACATTACCGGAACGCATGCGCCCGGCCGGTTCAACGTGTGGGATGACTTCAAGCGGGCCTCCAATCCCAGCACCTGGGGCGGACCCATCGGTGCCATTGGCAGTCCCGACGAAGTCCGCGCTTCCATGCAGCAGTACGCGGATATCGGCGTCGATCAGGTGATCTTCATTCAGCAAGGCGGCAACAATCGCCACGAGCACATCTGCCAAGCGCTCGAGCTGTTCAATCGCCGCGTGCAGCCCGGTTTCAAGGAGCGCCACGATGCGCGCGCCAAACGCAAGGCGGAAGAGCTGGCGCCGTACATCGAGAAGGCGATGCAGAAGATCCCGCCGCTGGCTGAGATGAAGACCGTTCCCCAAGTCGAGTCGTACCCGGTGCTCATGCAACGCTTGGGCGCCCAGATCGATGACAGCACCATTGGCAAGAAGCTATCGGCGTCGATCGTGGGGGCAACCTCCTAACCGCCATCACCCCGCAATCTTGATCGCAGATGTACCCTTGATCGGTCGGAGCCAGGATTGAGTGGCTCCGGCCGATCCTGCACCAAAATACCCTGCGCCGTGCGACCCCGCTCGACTTAGCCTGTCACTCGCATGTCGAATCCGGTGCCGTGAAATGTCCATTCGCGTCACATTGAGCCCGCATGGCATGGAGCCGGGACTGATGATGCCGTGGTATGTGCCTTGCTGTGTGTACCTGGTTGTGGGCCCTTGCCGATAAACCACTGCTGCCCCCGTCGGCGATCGATGCCACTCGGGTTGCGAGAGAGCGAGCGAATCGACCCGACCCCATGAGTTGCCTGTCCTGTGGCCAAGACAATCCATCCGATGCCGCCTTCTGTGGTGAGTGTGGCAACGACCTCACTGCAGTGCCCGTCTGCGGTGGTTGCGGCCGATCGAATGTGCGGGGCGCCCGCTTCTGTCACGGCTGCGGCGCCGCGGTGACAGCAAAGGCGCCGCGTACTGCCGCCCAGGAATCGGAACAGGAATCGGAAATGGAGGCCCTCGTGCGACGAGTGGCGGCGTTGGAGACCGACCTGACCGACGTCGCGACGGAAGTCGCCGGGCTCAACTCGCTCAAGGAGCAATTGCAGGATGCCCTCGATGGGTTGCGTCGGCGCACGGCCGCCAATGCCAAACCAGCTCAACCGGTGCCGAGCGCGGAACAGGTCGCCCCCTCCCTCGCCGAACCGCCCCCGCCGCCTCGGTTGGTCGCCGTATCGCCTGACCCCACGCCGCAGGTCGTGGCGACGCGGAACGCGAACGGCGAGCGTCTTACGATCCTGCACGTCGAGGACCAGCCGCCGTTGCAGGATGCTGTGCGTGCCGTGGTCGAGAAGTTCAACTACGCGCGCTACAACGTGGTGCGCGAGCCGCTCGGTGGTGCTCCCGGCGGCCGGCGTCTGCTTGCGATCAATTTGCTGGCTCAAAGCGTAGACCCGCTGGCGACGCTCGCAAACTCGGCGGCCTGGGGCATCGAGAATCCTTGGGCGCTGGCGTATTGCGCCGACGGCGCACGCGGCTTGATACTCGGTATGGTGGATTTCTTCCCGCCGCCTTTTGAGCCCAACCTGTGCGTGACGCGACTGCTCGAACGCCCGAGTGCGTCCCAACGACTGCTGGTGGTGAGTGACGCGCTCGATCTCACGACCGAACTTCGCAGCATTCTGACGCGTCTCGGCTGTGCGACCTCGGTGGCGTTCGACGGCAAGCAGGCTCTCGGTCTAGTGCCAATGGTGCGGCCCGATGTGATTTTGGTCGACCTCAATCTCCCCAAAGGCGACGCGTTCCGCGTGATCAGTCGCGTCCGAGCCGATCCCGCCAACGTCGCCGTGACGTTCGCGCTGATGTGGCAGAGCACGCTCAACCTGGTTGAGTTCCGGCAGCAAGTCGTGCGCGCGGCGCGCGAGTTCCCGTTCTCCGGCGACGATCTGCGCCGCGCCGTCGGTCGCGAGTTCGGCCCCGGCGGCGCGGCGTACTTCAGCCCCAACGCGAAGGCCGCGTAGCGTCTCCCTCACGCCCGTCCGTAGCCACCACCGCCAGGGGTTTCGATCAGCACGACATCGCCGGGTTCGACGTGGATCTGCGCGGCCCAGCCTAGTTCTTCCCAATCCGATGCGGCCGCGCGCCGCAGGCGATTGCGGCCGCGCGCGCCGGGCGCGCCGCCGGCCACGCCATATGGCGCGGATGTTCGCCGGCCGGTGAGCAGCGACACTTCCAGCGGCGCGAGGAATTCGATCTCGCGCGCGATGCCGTCGCCGCCGCGATGACGGCCCGCGCCGCCCGAGTTCCGCCGGATCGCGAAACGGTGCAGCCGCACCGGATAGCGGGCTTCCAACACTTCCGGGTCGGTAAGCCGGGTGTTGGTCATGTGCGTGTGGACCGCGTCGGCGCCGTCGAAATCGGTTCCAGCGCCCGCTCCCCCACCGATCGTCTCGTAGTAACCAAATCGGTGCGATCCAAAGGTCAGATTGTTCATCGTACCTTGACTCGCAGCCACGGTGCCGAGGGCGCCGAAGATCACATCGACGACGCGCTGACTGGTCTCGACGTTACCGCCGCCGACCGCCGCGCAGCGCGCCGGATCCTCATGCCCCGGCGGATTGAGCAGACAGCCCAACGGTACGATCACCGAGACCGGCGCGAGCACTCCGGCGTTCAATGGGATATCCGCGTGTTCACCGAGCGCCGCATCGATCAGGCAACGAAAGCAATACAGCACTGCGCTCTTCACGATCGCGACGTTGGCGTTGAGGTTGCCGGCGACCACGGGCCCGGTGCCGGTGAAGTCCACGATCGCTTCGCCGCCGCGCGCGCCGTGGCGGATCGCAATGGTGACCGCGATCGGCGAGCCGTCGTCGAGCTGATCGGTGAAGCGGTGAACCCCCGGCGGCAGCCTTGCCAACGCCGCGCGCATCTTCGCCTCGGCGAGCTGCTGCATGTGCCCCATGTACGCGGTCACGGTCGCGAGCCCGTAACGCTCGACCAGCGCGCGGAGTTGCTGCACGCCGGTTTGATTCGCCGCCGCCTGCGCATTGATGTCGGCGAGATTCTCATCCACCGCGCGTGATGGGTACGGCCCGGCGCTGAGCAAATCACGGAGCGCCGCTTCGCTGGAGCGCTCGCGCTGCACCAGCCGGAAGTGACGGATGACCACGCCCTCCTCTGCCAGTGTGCGCGAGAATGGCGGCATTGAACCCGGCACGATGCCGCCAATCTCCGCGTGGTGCGCACGACTCGCGGTGAAGAACAGCAGGCCGCGCCCCGCGTCGTCGAAGACCGGCGTGACGACGGTCACATCGGGCAAGTGACTGCCGCCACGATACGGGTCATTGGTGACCAGCACGTCGCCTGGCCGCAGATCGGGTACGCTGTCGATGAGCGCCTTCACACAGTCGCTCATCGCGCCCAAGTGAACGGGGATGTGTGGGGCGTTGACCACCAATTCGCCGGCTGCAGTGAAAACCGCGCAGGAGAAATCCAGTCGCTCCTTGACGTTGGTCGAGAGCGACGTGCGCTGCAGCGTCACGCCCATCTGTTCGGCGATCGCGGTGAACCGGTTGTTAAACAGTTCAAGCGTGATCGCGTCGGGTGTCACAGCGGTCCGACCCTCTTCTCCTTCTCCCTCTCCCGCTCCCGCTGGGAGAGGGTTGGGGTGAGGGCTCGTGCGGAAGAGGCTGTCGGTGAGGACGATGTCGTCGCGCTCACTGACTGCCGCCGTCCAACCCGGCTCGATGACGATGGTGCTGATTGGCTCGACGATGATGGCCGGTCCGTCGATGGAGTCGCCGGCGCGCAATCCGGCTCGCTCGAACACCGCCGTGTCGCGCCACGCGCCATCGAAGAATGCGCGCGTCGTCTGCGACGGTTGCGGGCGGCGCGGCCTGACCAGATGAGTCGCATCCGGTGGCTTCGGCGTCTCGCCAGTGACCTCGACGCGCGCGGCGACGATTTCGATGCCCCGTCCGGCAAAGGTAAAGCCGTAGCGCTGCCGGTGCCGCCGCTCGAATTCGGCGGCGTAGTCGTCCATCCCAGTCCCCTTAAGGCGATCGACTGGCCGCGGCACGGTGATCGCACTGCTCTGCCCGGCGTAACGCAGATCAAGCAAGCGAGTCGCGGTGATCGCGTCGGCGCCGATACCTTCGGCGCGCACCGCCGCGCGCAACTCGTCCTCCGTTGCACGAAACGTCGGCTCGATCGCGGCAAGGGCCGCTTCACCGTACGGCCGGCCCACATCGCGCGCGGCGAGCCGCTTCACGTCCGCCATTCCGATGCCGAACGCGCTCAGCACCCCAGCGTACGGGTGCAGCAGCACGCACCGGATGCCCAACTCGCGGGCAATGGCGCAGGCGTGCTGCGCACCCGCGCCGCCGAAACTGACCAGCACGTACTCGCGCGCGTCGTAGCCGCGCGCCAACGAGACCTTGCGAATCGCCGCCGCCATGTTGGCGTTGGCAATCGTGACGAATCCAGCCGCGAGGGCGTCGCGGCTGTAGCACTGACCCGGTGCTTTCTCGATCGCGGCAATCAATGCGTCGAGGCGCCGTTCGACCGCAGTGCGGTCGAGCGGGAACGCGAAGTGATCGGGAAGAATGCGGCCGAGAACAAGATTCGCGTCGGTGATCGCCAGCGGCCCACCACGCCCGTAGCACGCCGGACCGGGATCGGCACCGGCGCTGCGCGGGCCGACGACCGGCTTCTGGCCGTCAAACCAGCAGAGCGAGCCGCCGCCGGCCGCCACCGTTTCGATCGCCAGCATCGGCGCGACGATGCGCACGCCCGCGTCGGACTCGGGATCGTTCACTTCCATTTCGAAGCGCCGTTCGTACTCGCCATCGAAGCGGCTGACATCGGTGCTGGTGCCCCCCATATCGAAGCCGATGGCGTGAGTGAATCCGGCCCGCCGGGCGACGAAGGCTTGGCCGACCACACCGCCCGCGGGCCCCGACAGGACGCTGTCCTTGCCGACGAACTGCGCCGCGTCGATCAGGCCACCGGCGCTCGTCATCAGTTTCAGCGTCGCGTTGGGAAGCTTGGCGCGGATCTCGGCGACGTACGCGCGAACGATTGGGGTGAGGTAGGCATCGACCACCGTGGTGTCGCCGCGAGCGACGATCTTCTGCAGCGGCGACAATCGCGACGACAGCGAGATCTGCGCGAAGCCGATCTCGCGCGCGATCGCTTCGATCGCGATTTCGTGGATCGAATTGCGATACGAGTGCAGCAGGCATACCGCGAGGGCATCGATCCCGCGCGCTCGCACGTCGCCAAGCGCGGCGCGCACGACAACGTGATCGATCGGGATGAGCACCGTGCCGGCCGCGTCGAGACGCTCATCGACTTCAATCACTTCGCGGTAGAGATCGGCCGGTTTGCGGATGTGCAGGTCGAATAGACGCGGCCGGTTTTGTTCTGCGATCCGGAGTACGTCACCAAAGCCGCGGGTCGTCACCAAGGCCACCGGCGCGCCCTGGCGTTCGAGCAACGCGTTGGTGCCGCGCGTCGTGCCGAGCTTGACGGTAACGCTGCCGATCGCGTCGTCGAGCCGCTTGCCCATCAACCAGCGAATGCCCGTGATCGGCGCCGGCTCGCCCGAGCGCAGCTCGTAGCGCGTGCCGGGCGCCGGCGCGACCGCGAGCGGCGGATCGAGGCGCAGCGTCCCGCTCTGACAATCGAAAGCTGTAACGAGTGCGTGGCTGTCATCCTGAGCCGAAGGCGAAGAATCTCTCGGAGCATCGGCTGGTCGCATCAAGGTCAGCCGATAGCCAACGAAGAACTCGGCTGGATCGCTTCGTCGGTGCAGGTCAACGATGTGCTCGCGCGTGGAGCCCGCCCCCACCTCGCCCGTGTACCCGCTGGTGCTCAGCAGCTTGTGCGTCCGAATCGTGCCGTCGAGTGCCCGCGCGACGCAGTCGGTGAACGTGCCGCCAACGTCGATCCAAAACTCCTCCGCGTTCGTGCGGTCGCCCGGCATGGCTCACCGTTATGCCGCACGTTGCTTTGGTTCAAGCCCGGGTGGCATGGTGCGCGACATGAAGACCGCGCGGCG
>JBGOUW010000132.1:0-10493 GCA_041477755.1 Binatia bacterium | reverse complement strand
CGCCGCAGCGCGGTCGGCTTCACTTACTTCCGCCTCGACGCTCTTCAGACTGTCGACTTTGCCGCGCACATAGGCGCGGTAGCACTGATAGAACGGCGCGAGCCGTGGCAGGTCGGGATCGGTCGCATGGGCCGCGTACGATGCGACCAGCTGCGCCGCCAGCTCGGGGCGATCGTGATACTCGAGGTCCATCGCCAGAAACGCAATCTCCGACGCTACGTCGCAGTAGCGCAATCGCTGGTTGAACTCGATGCAGTCGTAGATCACCAAGCCGTCATCGGCGAAACAGAGATGCTCGCTGTGCAGATCGCCGTGACAATCACGGATACGTTGCTCGGCCTGGCGGCGGCGAAAGAGCGCATCGTGGCGCGCCATGAACTCCCGCGCAAACGATTGGATCGCGACGTCGTCGCCGGATGCGATCGTGACATCGCGAAACGGTCGCACACCGTCGTAGTTCTCCTCCAACACGCGCCAGATCGCCGCGGGATCGCCGTTAGCCGCAACCTCCGCGCCGCAGTCGGCGGCGCGATGGAAGGCGACCAGCCGCGCAACAACGGCGTCGATCATCTCGCCCGTGACCGCGTCGCGTTCGAGCAGACGATCGAGCATGCGGTCGTCCGGCAACCGCCGCATGTGGACGGCGTACTCGACGGCACCGGCATCGCTGTCGTCGGCGAGCCGATATCCGCCATGGTGGGAACAGATCGCGACCACGCCTCTGTAGGCGTCGGGCGCGAGTCGACGATTGAGGCGGACTTCCTCGTGGCAAAAGTGGCGGCGCTGTTCCAAGGTGGAGAAGTCGAGGAACGAGAAGCGCACCGGCTTCTTCACCTTGTACACCTCGTTGCCGGCGAGCAGCACGTAGGAGATGTGGCTCTGAACCAGGGTTACTTCGCGCGGTCGATGCGGATAGAACTCAACCCGCAGCATCGCTTCGATGAATGCGGGAAGGGACATGGTGGAGGGCGCAGTCCTACCAGCCCCCAACCCCTAGCCCCTAGCCCCCCATTTGTAATTCACGAACCGCTCGCGCAGCTCACGCTTGGCGAATTTTCCGACGCTGGTCTTCGGAATCGACTCGACGAAGACGACGTCCTCGGGCAGCGACCACTTGGCGACTTTTTCGCGCAGCAAGGCCATGATCTCGTCTTTCGTGATGGTCTGCCCGGGCTTGGCCACCACGCATGCGAGCGGACGCTCCTGCCACTTCTCGTGCGGCAGACCGATCACCGCGGCTTCGAGCACCTTCGGATGGCCCATGATCACGTTCTCCAACTCGACGCTGGAGATCCATTCGCCGCCGCTCTTGATCACGTCCTTGGCGCGATCGGTGATTTGCACGTAGCCGTCGGCATCGATGCTGGCGACATCGCCGGTCTTGAACCATCCATCGGCGAAGGCCTGCGCGCTGCGCGAATCGTTGTAATACTCGCTGATCACCCACGGGCCGCGCAGTTGCAGCTCGCCGACGCTCTGCCCGTCCCACGGCACTTCGCGCCCATCGTCATCGACGGCGCGGATGTCCAAGCACGGCATGATGGTCCCTTGCTTGGCGCGAACGGCAACCCGCTGCGCCGGCGTCCACGCGTCCATGTGCTTGCGCGCGCGCGACAGCGTCGCCAGCGGTGCCGTTTCGGTGAGGCCCCACGCTTGCACGATGGTCAGGCCGCGCTTGTCATAGGCTTCGATTAAACTCGGCGGCACCGCAGAGCCGCCGCACGGGATGCAGCGTAGACTGGAGAGGTCGTACGACTTCTGTTCGAGCACACCGAGCACCCCCATCCAGATCGTCGGCACGCCGGCGGCCACCGTGATCCGCTCGTCCTGGATCAGACGCGCGATACCCTCCGGCGTCGGCTGGGTGCCGGGAAACACTTGCTCCGCCCCCACCATCGTCGCGGTGAACGGCATGTTCCAGGCGTTGGCGTGGAACATCGGCACGATCGACAGCACCCGGTCACGCTCGCAGATGCCCATGGCGTCGGTCATCGCTTGCGCCATCGACTGCAGGAACAGGGCGCGATGGCTGTAGACCACGCCCTTCGGATTGCCGGTGGTCCCCGATGTGTAACACATACCCGCCGCCGACTGTTCGTCGAGTTCGGGAAATACGAACTCTTCCGGCGCGTCGCGCAACAGCTCTTCGTAGCTGTACAGCGGCGCGAGCGAACTCGACGGTAGGGGGCCGTCGCCCATCACCACGTAGGCGCGCACCGAGCGCAATTGCGCCGCCAGTGGTTCCAGCTGCGCCACGAGCGAGTCGTCAAGGAACAGGACGGCGTCTTCGGCGTGGTTGATGATGTAGGTGATCTGTTCAGCGAACAGTCGGATGTTGACCGTGTGCAGAACCGCGCCGAAGCTGGGAATAGCGAGGTACAGCTCGAAGTGGCGGTGGTTGTTCCAGGCGAAGGTGGCGACCCGATCGCCAGGTTTGACGCCGAGCTTCTTCAGCACGTTGGCGAGCCGATGGACACGGCGGCACGCCGCGCCATAGGTGTAGCGGAACATCCCGTCCGCCGTCTGGCTGGCGAGCGGCACGGTGGCGAACATCCGCTCGGCACGCCGCACCAGGTGCGACAACGTCAACGGAGTATCTTGCATGAGACCGCGCATCGGTAATCTCCTTCACCGGCACTGCGATGCGAAGCGCTCGTGGCAACAGCCGGCGACCATATGAAAAAAGAGCGGAGAGGGAGGGATTCGAACCCCCGGACCCGCAAGGGGTCACACGATTTCGAGTCGTGCGCCTTCAACCAAGCTCGGCCACCTCTCCAACGCCTATTGAGTCGACAGGTCGCGGTCGGCCCCAGGCAACATCTCGCTCGCGCCGCGCCGGGCACGAAAAAACGCCTGCAACAGCGCCACGCTCTGATCCGCCGACACGCCGCTTTGAACATCCAGCCGATGGTTCAGCACGCCGGTATTGAGATCGAATACCGAACCCAACGCACCGGCTTTGGGGTCGATGGCAGCGAACACCACGCGATCGACCCGCGCGTGGATCAGCGCCCCGACGCACATCGCGCAGGGTTCGAGCGTGACGAAAACCGTGCAGCCAAGCAACCGATAGTTGCCGATCACGGTCGCCGCTCGCCGCAACGCGACAATTTCGGCGTGCGCTGTCGGATCAGCCGACTGAATGACCGCGTTGTGCCCCCCACTCAACTCAGCGCCGTCGCGCACAACCACCGCGCCCACCGGCACTTCCCCTTGGGCTGCGGCGGCCGCGGCTTCCGCCAGCGCTCGCCGCATCCAGTGTTCGTCGCTGCGTGCATCGCCCATGACCGGCGGACGCTACCATACGATTTCCGCACCGGCAACGCGCCCTTTGCCCCGCCACGCGCAGGCCGCTATAGAGACGGGGCGGAGGCGATTCATGGTACGCGTCGGAGATACAGTAGTGATCATGTCGGCACCGGGAATGTTCACGGTCGTTGCCATCGATGGCCAGGAAGTCACCATTGAGAGTGCCGCCGGCGCGCAGAAGATCGTGCTGATGCAGGCCGTGCGCACGATCGTGACCGCCGCGCTGCACTGACGCGTGGCTACTCGGCAGGCAATCGCGCCTGATTGAGCCGGTCGAGATACAGGCGCAGCACTTCGATCCCGTCGGGACAGAACGGTTCGCGCTGGGCCAGTTCGATCACGGCATCCAGATCCATCCACTCGCCGCCTGCCACCTCGCTGGCCTGCAACTCAAGTGCTCCGTCGTGGGTCGCCGTGTAGACGACGCCGTTGACGTGGTTCGTGTCGTCATCGAACTGGAAGCTGAAGAGGCGCCGCAGCCGAACGCCGGCGACGCCCGCTTCCTCGCGCAACTCGCGCGGTGCCGCGGCGTCATGGTCTTCGCCCGCCGCCACGACGCCGCCGAACGCCACGTCGTAATAGCCCGGGTAGATGTCCTTCGTGACCGTCCGCCGATGGACAAACAGCTGATTGTCTCGATTGAACAGCAGCACATAGGTGCTGCGATGACGCAAACCGCGGGTGCGGATGTCGCCCCGCGTCGTCTGACCGACGACACGGTCCTGTTCGTCGACGATGTCGACCAGTTCGTCCGCGCTCGCCGCCGCACTCATTCGGCGACGGCCTCACGGGGGATCTCGGCACTGATCTCTTGCAACCAGGCGCTGAGCAGCTCGAGGAACTGTTTGCGCAGCGCGCGTTGGCGTGGGGTCAGCTTGGAGAGCATTTCTTCTTTGGTTTTGGCCGGGTCGCCTTGCACGACGAATTCCTCGTCGACGACGACGCTGAGGAGCATCGAGTCGTGCCCGTTCCATTGCTCGGTGACCGGAAACCCGAATTCACGCAGGCCACCTTCCCAGGTCGCATCGACTTCAATCCATTGGCCGTCGACCTGGATCTGCAGATAGTCGTGGAAATCGACGATCTCATTCTTGAGTAGCAGCGTCTGCATCTCGTCAGGGAACGGCAGCGCCGATTCGTCGAAGCGGTGGCGGCAGATCATGTTGCGCACTTTGAGCCCCAGCATGCGGAACAACTCGCCCAGCAGGTAGTGCTTACCGGAACAGGACGCGACGCGTTGGCGCAGCACCTCGGCCGGATTCCGACTGGCCGGGTAGGTGTAGGGGATATCGCGCACACGTTCAAACAACGCGATACGCGCCGCGACCGGGTCACGGCCAGCGGTCCATTTTTCGAATGCTGCGCGGATCACTCCCTCTTCCATTCGTTCACAAACCTCAAGCGTCGCTACGCGGTTGACAGGTCATTGTTCAAGTCGTCGGATAGGACCTAGCGGGATGAAATCTGGCGAGACGACGGCCTCACAGCTACACACCTGATTGTCGAGGTCACTTGCCGCGGCAGCTTACTGCCGGGTACCCGCTGACGTCAACGGCTCCTACCTCACGGCGCGCCGGCGCACGGCAAAGCGCGCCGCTTCCTCGGGCGTATTGACGTTGCGAAATGATTCCGCGGCACCCACGACGGCTCGCATCTCAGCCTCCGGCACGTAGTCGACGTTGAGCGCCGGCAACAGGTGACGAATGGCGCGTACGCCGCGATGCAGCGCTTCCGCAATCGGATCCCGCAGCCGCGTTGCGTACACTGCGTGCAGCGGCTCAATGTCGCCCTCCCATTCGGGGATAATAGACTCTTGTCCGTGCAACCGGTGCACTAGAAACCCAATCGGCTCAATTCGCAGGAAGGGCATGTCGCACGCCACCACGAAGGCGTACGGGGTCCGCAATCGCATGAGCCCCGCATGAATGCCCCCGAGCGGTCCGAGGCCGGGTACTTCATCGCTGGTGATCTCCACGTCGAAGTCGCGGTACTTCTCGGGAGAGTTGCTGACCACCACCACTTGCGGAAAGCAGCCCCGCAACAATGCCAGGGTCCGCTCGAACACCGACTGACCATCGACCGTAAGGAAGGCTTTGTCCTAGCCGCCCATACGGCTGTTCTTGCCGCCGGCCAGAATCACGCCGCCCACCTCAATGCTCAGGTACGCATCGCCGGCGGACGCGGCCGCGCCAATTGCAGTCTCGGACATCGATTCGGATCGCAGCTGGGACACGCCAGGCTCCGTTGTCGGGCGGAGAATAAGAGCCGCTCACGGGTCAGTCAACCCTTTAGGGCCTTACCCTTCCCAGGGCGACTGACGCATCAACGGCACCACATCATCAGAGAAATCGGAAAGTGCTATTGCCACCAGCCAGCGGGACCTGCCGGCGATGGGCAGAGGATCAACGGCTGGCAACCTGGCGCAGTGGGGGCCGTAACAGTTCGGGGCCCAGCGTGATCAACTGAGGCGACAATTGCTTGCGAATCCGCCCAGGGGACCAGCCAAAGTGCCGGCAAATAGATTCGAAGCTGAACGGATGATCGTCGCCCTCGCTCAAGAAGTAGCGCTGCGCCCGGTCCCGCTCGGCGGGATCGCGGTGCTCCAAATCCCAGAAGGCCGACTGCATGACGGCCAACAGCAGCCGTTCCTCAGGGCTGGTGACACGATGCTGCGTTTCTGCAGTGTCCGTTCCGAAGCGCATAACGGTTGGACGATTATCACCATTGCTTACCCCGGGCAACGAAAATCTGATGCCGGATGACTGTCGGGCGGAGGGCCAGATCGCCCTAGTTTTCGATCCCCTCGAGCCGGCGCAGCCCGTACTTGGTTGAGGCCACAAACACCGCCACCGTCACCCCCAACGCCCCCGCCAACGAGGTCCCGATTCCCAGCCAAACGCCGGCGCCGATCACGCTTCCCCGCAGCCAGTTCGTGAACAGAACATAGACCGGCCAGGCCTCCAGGCCCACAACCACCGCAATGAACGACATGCACAGGACCATGTAGACCAGGCCTCCAGTTCCGGCAGCCACACGGGCGGCGTTGTCGGCATCGAAGTTCGGGTACGTGACCCCGACCGCAAGACCGAGGCTGACGATGCTGAAGGTCATCCCAAACAGGGTCAGCGCGGACAACCACATCATGAACGGCATCACCCGCAGGTAGGTGTTGGTGGCCAAGACCAGCACCTCCCCAAGCACCACCAACGGGACCAACCCCACCCAGAATTTCGCCCACCACACTCGGTGCAGGCTGATCGGCGCCGTCCGCAGCACCCACAAGGCTTTCCCCTCCAAACTCACCGACGGGAAGATGAAACGAACCGACACGGCCGCCACCACAAAACCGGCCAGTGCCAGGTTCAAAAAGGCGATCGCATTCTTGAAGTAGAACGTCACCAGCGGATTGCCCTGCAGCGGTAAGACGCTGAAGTTGTAGACATACACTACCACTAGCGCGAGCAGTAGAATGAGTTGCGACCACTGACTGGTGTCGCGAAAGAATGCCTTCACGTCCTTGATCAAGATCAAACGCGTCTGCGGCGAAAACGGCCAAGTCGCCCACCGCAACAGGGCTTCCCATGCCGGTTGCTGCGTCAACCGTGCCTGCCGCCCTTCCTGCGCCTTGGTCCAGCCCGGCAGGAATAGCCGCCGCATGACCAATTCGCTGCCCATCGCCACGACGGCGGCCGTGGTGAGCAGCAGCCCGTAGTAAAACCACGGCGAGCCCGCGCGCAGCCCAAGCGAGGGAGAGATCGCCTCCGCGGCCCAGGTGCTGGGCAACAGCGGCGATGCCGGGGCCTGCATCGCCCCAAGGAAGTCCATGAAGTTTGCAAACGCCTCCGGATTGACCAGCCGCTCCGGCTGGAGCAGACGAAAGAACAAGTACAGCACGGCCACCGCGACGATCGACAGCAGGAAGAGAATGTCTTTGGTCCGGCGCGCCGGGAAGACGTTCACCAACACGGCGGTGACGGTGATGCCGATCGCCGCCGGAATCACCAAGAACGGCGGTAGGGTTCCAACTGCCGCGAGATAGAAGAGCGGACCGGCATGATGCACCATGCCATACGCAAGGAATGCCGGAATGGCGAACAGGATCACCATCCACGACGAGTCGAGTAGCGTCTCGGTCAGCCGGCTGTAGAAGAAGCGCGCCAGCGGAATCGGCGCCGCCACCAAGCGATCGAGATCGCGGGCGAGAAAAAACGTCGACAGCGACGCGACGATGTTCGAGAACAACAGAATCGAAAAAAACGTCATGAGCACCATGCCGAGCAGCTTGTACGCCAGCACCGGTCCCAGATCCGGAATCGAGAGGAAGTACCGCAGGGCGCGACTGAAAAAGATGAAGACCGCCGCGCCGAAGCCGAGCGAGACCAGCGCCAATACCCCCGCTTGAATCCGTCCCGCACGGGTCAAGCGCCGAGTGCGGTTGCGCGTCGCCAGCCAGCGCGGCTGCAATAGCAAGGAAAGGCCCGCGAACTCGCCGCCGCGGCTCCCGTGCAACTCAGTCAAAGGCGTTGCGAGCGGCACGGCCAGTCGGCCGTTGGCGCGCGGCATAGTCACACCCGCAGCCCACCCACCGCGCCGTCGCCTTCGATGCCTCCCGTGAGCGTGAGGAACAACGACTCGATTGGCAGATGATCGGCACTGCCCACCTGCTGGCGCAGCTCGTCGACGGTGCCGACCGCGATCAGATGGCCCTGATTGATGATGCCGATGCGATCGCAGGTCTCCTCCGCCACCTCCAAGCTGTGGGTCGACATGAAGACCGTGACGCCCTCAGCAGCCAGCTGCCGGAACGTGCGCTTGAGCAGCCGCGCCCCACGCGGATCGAGCCCGACCATCGGTTCGTCGACGATCAACAAGCGCGGCCCGTGAATCAGCGCCGATGCCATCGTCAGACGTTGCTTCATCCCGTGTGAGTACGACTCGACCAGGTCGTCAGCCCAGTTGGTGAGGTCAAACAGATCGAGCAGGTCGGCGCGCCGCTTGTCCATCAGCTCGTCGGGAACACTATAGAGCCCGGCGACGAAGGCGAGGAATTCGCTCGCCGTGAGCTTCTCATAGATATACGGACGATCCGGAACGAAGCCGCACATCTGCTTGGCGCGCAACGGATCGGCGCTGAGGTGGTGGCCGCCAAGCCATACGCTGCCGTCGGTCGGCTGCAACAAACCCATCATCATGCGGATCGTCGTCGTCTTTCCCGCTCCGTTGGGACCGAGAAAGCCGAAGATCTCGCCGGCCGGCACGTGGAGATTGACGCAATCCACGGCGATCACGTCGCCGTAACGCTTGGTGAGGTCACGTAGTTCGATCATGCGTACCATGGTGTCGTGCCCCGGGCGGGTTTGCAAGATCAGTGCCCCGTTCCCTGCGAGGGCGCATACCGGGCTGTCGTGGGCGTGCGCAACAGTACTCCGGCGAGCGCTTGCCGCTCACTCTGAAATGAAACGCCGCGCCGCGCCATGTTCAATGGGCTTCTCGCGACCGAAAGCCAGCCGTTCCGCGCGCGATTCGAGCCGTTGGAGCCATACTGGGAACCTTGCCCCCCGCCCCCGAGTTAGACTTGGTGAATATGACCGGACCGGGCCTCTGCTGGCTGCTCACCTTCGTCACCCTGCCGCTCGCGGAGGAAGCGCGGGAAGAACCACGGCAAGAACCACGGATGGATCACGGCGTCGCCGGTGGGTCGGCCTGAGGGCGACGGAGCCGCGCATGCCGGTGTACGAAGCCGCTGGATCTCTGCTCGAGCCCGACATCATGCTGCCCGAACAATATTTCGCAGCCGCCTACCCACCTTCGCTGTCACCGGAGCGCCGCCTCATGCTGGCGGTGCTGGAAGAGGCGGTGCTGACCCTGCTCAAGCACTGCGGCAACCCGGGCGTGCGACCACAGCGCCTGGCGAAGGATGCCAAGCGCTGGTTCGCGGCGTGCGATAGCAGTTGGCCGTTCTCGTTTGAGAACATTTGCAGCGCCTTGCACTTCGATCCCGATTACATCCGCCGCGGTGTACTCACGCTGGCCCACGGCCCGGCTGGCGCTGCCAGTGGGCAGTTCGTCATCACCCTGCCCTTTGCTCGCCGGGTTGCCGGGCATCGCCACAAGGTTGGCCTCCTCCTGCCGCACCGCAAAGCGGCCGGCTGAACCGCCCGCTAATCCCGCAGCGCAACCCGCAACCGCACCGGATGCTCGCGGCGCGGCCCGCACCAGCGAAAGCGGCGCAGGTCGATGACGCCGTCGCCATCAAACTCGATCCCTTCGTCTTCAAGCAGACGGCGTTGCAGTTCCGGCCGATAGACATCGCCGCGATAGCTGATCCGCCCCGCCGCGTTGATGACACGCTGCCATGGAACGCTCGGCTCCAATGCCGCCGGCAACCAGTGCAGCGCCGTACCGACGGCTCGCGCCGCGCGCGGATGGCCGACGATAGCGGCGATTTGTCCGTAGGTCGCCACCCGGCCGGAGGGGATTCGCCTCACCGTGCGATACACGGCTCGGCGGAACGGCGCGAGCGCCTCCTGCCCGGGTCGGCGACTCATGCCGCGTTCTGCGGAAACACCTGCATGAACGGTTTCACTTCGACCGAGTTGAACACGCCATTGATCACATAGGGATCGCGGCTGACGATCGCCCACACCGCCTCGCGCGACTCTGCCTCGATAACGATCAGGCTCCCGCTCCCGTCGGTGAACGGACCCGCCAGCCGCACGCGACCGGCCTGCGCCAAGGGTTCCAAGTGGGCGAGATGGGCCGGGCGATGCTGCGGCCGTTTCTCTTTGCCGTCCGGCGCGTCGTGTCCAATGATCACAAACAACATGCCTACCTCCGTTGCGGTTCGCTGACCGACTGCGTAGAGTGCGGTCGCGCTGCCGCTGCCACAATGGCCGACGAACATCAACCCGCGGTGCCGATCGCGATCGAGCAAGTGATCGCGCGTCTCTCCGAATTGGAGATCGTGCTGGGCGAACCCGCGCGCGCGGTGATCCCTGCGGTCCGCGCACGGCTGATCGAAGCGATGGCCGCACGCGACCGTGGCGATGCCCCCGCCGCGCTGGCGCGCATCGGCTTGGCGATGGACAACCTCGCCGCGCTCGCCGATCGGCTCGACCCCGCCGAGGCCATGCTGATGCGAGCGGTCGCGCAACGCTTCCGCGCTGCGCTCGCACAGGGCGATG
>JBGOUW010000170.1:0-9168 GCA_041477755.1 Binatia bacterium | reverse complement strand
GGTCGCGACCTCGTGGTGCTGCTTCTCCACCCGCAAGCCGACGCGCTCCATCGCGAGGACCATCTCCGCCCGAATGTCCTGCAGAGAGTCCAGAGGGGCAACCGGGAAGTAGCCTTCCTTATATCGCGGCTTGTACCCGAGGTTGGGACTCTCCTCACGGCCCGTGTTCCACTGGCCCTCGACCGAATCGAGGAAGTAGAACCCCGAGTGCTGGTTCTGTCCGTAGCGGATGTCGTCGAAGATGAAGAACTCGGGTTCGGGGCCGAAGTACACCACGTCGCCCACGCCACTTGCCTTCAGGAAGGCCTCGGCCTTGCGCGCGACGTTGCGCGGGTCGCGGCTGTAGTCCTCTTTGGTGATCGGGTCGATGATGTTGCAGATCAAGCTGACCGTCGGGTCCTTGCAGAATGGATCCATGACGGCGGTGCTCGGTTCGGGCATCACGAGCATGTCCGAAGCATGGATCGGCTGCCAACCGCGGATCGACGAGCCGTCGAAACCGGAGCCGTCTTCGAAGAGGGCCTCGTCGACCTCGCTCATCGGCACCGTGAAGTGTTGCCAGGTGCCGAGGAAGTCGAGAAACTTCAGATCGGCGCACACGGCCTTATTCTCTTTCGCGAACTTGATTGCGTCCTTCGGGCTCATACCCTGGTTCCTCCCTACGTGTTGCGTGCTCTTGCCCTGCCGGGCGGTTGATGTGGTTGCGCGTTTGGCGCTGACTCGTTTTGCCTTCTGCTTAGATGGCATCCCTCCCTCGCTCACCGGTGCGGATCCGCACGACCTCGTCGACCGCCAAGACGAAGATCTTGCCGTCGCCGATGCGTCCGGTCTTCGCTGCCTTCTCAATCGTGTCGACGACCTGCGCGACTTGCTCGTCTTTGACGATGATTTCGAGCTTGACCTTGGGCAGGAAGTCCACCACGTACTCGGCGCCGCGGTACAACTCGGTGTGTCCCTTCTGGCGCCCGAACCCCTTTACCTCGCTCACGGTCAGTCCCTGAATGCCAATAGCGCTGAGCGCCTCCTTCACTTCGTCCAATTTGAACGGTTTGATCACGGCTTCAACCTTTTTCATTTGGGACTCCTTGCGGAACGATTGTCGCCACTCCTTATGCCAGTCGTTTGACGCTGTAAAGTCGCCGAGCGCCTATATCTGAGACGCCGTCTCTCCATGCTGCGAGAGGCCCAGAAGAGTGAGCACCCCCGAGGTCTCTGAGATAGACCGCTACGCCCATGATGAACCACCGCATCGATTGCATCAGCGAGCAACGCTGGTGCCACTAACGCCGATAGGTCCTGCGCACTGCGTGCGTCTACTCGACTCACGGGCGAGAGTGAAGTGCTGCCCAGCCCTCGGGCAGCGCCCAATCCTTAGGCATGGGGCCGAGACCCGAATGACCCGAACTGGGGTTCAGTCCCGTCCTGCAATCTACCAATGTTGTCGCGGTGGCGCAGAACAATGGCCCCGGCCGTGATCAACGCCGCGAGATCGATGTCGATGCCGGCTCGACACGCGAGCGTCATCAACGGCAGAGCCGTCACAGCCACCATTGACGCCAACGACACGTAGCGAAACGCGCGCGCCGTCGTTGCGAACACGACCACGCAGATCGTCGCTGCCAACGGTGTCAGCACGAGAAACGTGCCCAGCGTGGTGGCGACACCTTTGCCGCCACGGAATCGGAGAAAGCACGAGAACAGATGGCCACCAATCGCGGCGAGCGCCGCGGCGGCGGGGAGCCACGGCGTTGTTGCCACTGCCTGCGCGATCCAGACGGACAGCGCTCCTTTGAGCGCGTCACCGAGGAGCGTCAGCACTCCTGGCCAGCGGCCCGCAGTGCGCGCGACGTTCGTCGCGCCGATGTTGCCGCTGCCGGCGTGGCGCGGGTCGACGCCGACTACGCGAGCGATGACCACTCCAGTCGGAATCGATCCGAGCAGGTACGCCACCAGGAGCACAACGAGCGGCATGCGCGCCAACACGACTCAGAAGCGGATGCGCCCGCGCCGTGTGCGTTCACGCTGGCGGCCGTAGGCACTGCCGGCCACCCAGCCGACCAGCAACGCGAAGATGACAAGCAAACCCATCAGCGGCGAACGCCACGAGTACTCGCCGCTCAGATCCACCGCGGCGTCCCCGGCCGCTGTCTCCTCGAGGCGGTGCTGCAGGCTGTCCGCCGCGGCGGTGAGCCGTTGGACCTCGATGCGCAATGCGGCCAGTTCGGAATCGGGATCTTTGGCAGCCGGCGACTCGGTGCGCTCAGGTGTGCTCGCAGCGTTGCCCATTCCTTCGCGAACCTCTTCGCTCGGCGTTGACGTCGGTGAACTTGCGACCGGCGTCACTTGAGGCGTGCTCGTCGGCGTCGCTGACGCGGCGCGGGGCGGTGTGACGCGTGTCGGTGCGTGGGACCGAGTCGTCAGTGTCGGTACAGCTGTGGTGGGCATCACGAGAGATGGTGCGCCGGTCGTTGGTCCGTCTGTTGGCGCGGGCGTGGGCGCGACTGCTGCCGTAGCCGGCACGACAACGGTGGTGTGTTTCTCGCCCGGGAACGAGAGGAAAGTGCTGTGCACGTATCCGGTCTGGCCCGACGCCAGTCGCACCTGTGCCCACACCCCTTCGAGCCCTTCAACTTCGACGCGCTCGCCGCGATCGATGGTAGCGAACGCCGGAAAGTTCGTACCCGGCCCGCGGCGGACGTAGAGCAACTCGGCCCCGGTCACAATCGCGGGAGTCGTGTCGGCGGCATGCAGAGCGCCGGCACAGAATGCCACGCTGAGAACGAGCAGGACGGCAATGCGATACATGTGGCGGAGAGAGAGTCGGGGTGACTGGACTTGAACCAGCGACCTCACGGTCCCGAACCGTGCGCTCTACCAGTCTGAGCTACACCCCGATGGCGATTCACGACGCTCGCCAAGCTGGCGAGACCCTGTTGCTACCACAGCACGCCGAATTTGCAAGGTGGTTCACCCGGTGGTCGGGCCGCGCAGCGCGGCGATGGTGGCACGGTAGTCCTTGGTGCCGAACACTCCGGAGCCGGACACCAACACCTCCGCTCCCGCTGCGATCACCGCGGCGGCGTTCTCCATCTTCACGCCACCGTCGACCTCGATCAGGAACGACAACCCGCGTGCGCGTTTGAAGTCGCGCGCCGCGCGGATCTTGTCCTTGGTCGACTCGATGAACTTCTGGCCACCGAACCCGGGGTTCACCGTCATGATCAGCAGCATGTCAACGTCGGCTAGAATCGGTTCGACTGCGCTCAATGGTGTGGCGGGGTTGATGACCACCGCGGGCTTCACGCCCGCGGCGCGAATCTGTTGCACGACGGCATGCAAGTGCGGGCAGGCCTCCTGATGGACGGAGAGATAGTTTGCACCGGCCGCGGCGAAGTCTTTGATGTAGCGCTCGGGCTCCTCGATCATCAGATGGACGTCGAGTGGCAGCTTGGTGTGCCGACGCACCGATTCGACTACCAGTGGTCCGATCGTGAGGTTCGGCACGAAGTGCCCGTCCATTACGTCGAGATGAATGAAATCGGCGCCGGCGGCATCCACCGCCCGCACTTCCTCGCCGAGGCGCGCGAAGTCGGCGGACAGCACCGATGGGGCGATCAAGATTCGAGACGGCGGAGATGACATCGACACAACTCTATCTGGCCGACGGCGCGAACGTCAACGTTGGCGACCGCGACAGGATCAGCTCAGGCGCGCCCCGCTCGCGATCCGGACACCGCGAATGAACTCCGCGGCGCTCAAGCTCTTGCGCCCGGCGAGTTGGAGCTGGTCGATCCGTAGTGCACCTTCGCCGCAGGCGACCACGGTATCGCTCCCACGCACGTGGACTGTGCCCGGCGCGCCACTGGTAGTGGCCACTACGTCTGCTCGATGGATCTTCAGCAGCGTACCGCCCAACGTCGTGGTGACCGATGGCCACGGGTTGTACGCGCGTACCGCGCGCGCGATGTCGATGGCGCGTCGGCTCCAGTCGATGCGTCCGTCTTCCTTCTGAATCATCGGCGCCGCCGTCGCTGCGGCATCGTCTTGCGGCCGCGGGTGCAACTCGCCGCGTTTGAGCGATGAAAGGGCTTGTCGCAGCGCCGCCGCCCCAAGGTCCGCGAGCCGCGTCTGCAGCTCGCCGTAGGTCTCGTCGTCTCCAATCGGGGTTTCGCGTTGCAGCAAGATGTCGCCGGTGTCCATGCCTTCGTTCATCTGCATGATGGTAATGCCGGTGACCGTCTCGCCGCGCAGGATCGCCCACTGGATTGGCGCCGCCCCGCGATACCTTGGAAGCAACGACGCATGGACGTTGATGCAGCCGAGGCGCGGCAGCGTGAGGATGCTCGGCGGGAGAATCTTGCCGTACGCGGCGACGACGATTAGATCCGGTTGTAGCTCGCGCAGCGGGGTGAGTGCATCCTCGGTGCGCAGCTTCGGCGGTTGCAACACCGGCAGCGCGTGGGCAGTCGCGAGATCTTTCACCGGTGATGTCGCAAGTTTGTGCCCGCGTCCCGAAGGCTTGTCGGGCTGGCAGACAACCCCAACAACCTCGTCCTCTCCATCAAGCAGCGCGCGCAGTGATGGTACCGCGAACTCGGGCGTGCCGAAGAAGACAATGCGGAGTGAAGTCATGTGCAGAGACTCATTCAACCATTGTCCGCACGAGTCAATCCGATGGGCGCCGCCGGAGGTGCCACCACTGACGCACGACGCTCGCGTGTCGCGCGCCGCGATCGATAACGCCCGGACAATCTGCCTATAACCCGCGCATGACCGCGACGCTGACCTTCCTGCACACCGCGCCCGTCCACATCGCGACCTTCAATCGCCTACTGACCGAGTTGGCGCCGGACATTCCGGCGCGCCACATCGTCGACGAGAGCCTCCTGCGCGAGGCACGCGAGTCGGGCGTGACCGAGTCGCTGGCGAAACGTGTGGAGCAGGTCGTGCACGACGCACTCCACGACGGCGCGAAGGTTGTGTTGTGCACCTGTTCGACCATCGGTGGCTGTGCCGAGTCGGCCGGTGCGTTGCGCGTGGATCGACCGATGGCCGAGGCCGCGGTGGCCATGGGTCCGCGCATCCTTCTAGCGGCAGCGCTCGCCAGTACGATCGGTCCGACCAGAGATCTGCTCACCGCGGTCGCGACTGAACACGGCCAGGCGATCGTCATCGGCGAACTCTTGTGCGAGCGCGCCTGGAGTAAGTTCGAACAGGGCGACCACGATGGCTACTTGCGGGAGATCGCCGCCGGCATTCGGTGCACCGACGGATGTGATGTGATCGTGCTCGCCCAAACCTCGATGGCCGACGCGACGAAGCACTTGTCCGATTTTCCCGTTCCGGTTCTGAGTAGCCCGCGCCTCGGCCTCGCGGCAGCGATTGCCAGGTACCGCGCTCAGTGAGACGGCACCACGCGACACCACGCGCTGCCGTTGTCGCATCGAGAGGGGAACTGGTGCCGCCGCCTCAGGCGTAGGACGGGTCGAGTTCGACGCCGCTCTCACGCTGCCAGGTGGCCAGCTCGCCGGCCACGCTCGGATCGTATGAGTCGGCGAGATAGATGATCTTGTCGCCGGCGTAGCGCACGGCTGACCGGCCCCGCAATACAAACGGCGGCAGGCCCTCTTTGGTGTAAATGACTTTCCAGCCCATCCGTATTTCCTCGCCGGAGATCTCGGGACCGCTGGTGACCTCGATGTCGCGCTTGCCGAACTTGCGATCGAAGCCGTCGAGCGATTTCTTCATGCCGGCGAAGATCGCGGCCGGACCGGTGAGATGGCAGCCGAACGACTTCGCCTTCACCTCGTATACTGCCCCGTCCGCGAAGTAGCGGCGCAGACGGGTCCAGTCGTCGTCGGCCAGCGTCCTTTCAAAATCTCCTGCGTACGCCATGAACTGCTGCATGATGTCCATGACTGTCACGCTTAGCCCCGCGGCAGCGTACATGGAAGGGCCGAACACGCGTGCGCCGGGCCGTCTATTGAAACGGGTCGGGTCGCCACATTCGCCAGCCGAGCACCATCGGAGCGATCAACCATGGCAAGTTGAACGGCCAGTACACCGCTGGATGCGGCGGCGGATGCGGGCCGAAGATGGTGTGGAAGAAGTAGAAGAACATGTTCACTACCGCGGCGCCGGCATAGATCAGCGCGGGTGCGCGAATCCAGCCGCGCGCGCAGATCAGGGTGTAGACGAGCACCACCAGAAACGGCGATTGGACGAAGCCGTCGAACAGCAAGCTCGCCGTGAGCCTCGGCGATGGGTCGAGATGCCCGGGCTCTTGCGCGACCGCCCAGCCATACAACGACCGCAACGGCGGCCACGGGCTGTCCGCGGCCACCGGCACGCCGAGCCCTTCGGGCAAACTGAACAGAAAGCCGTAGAGTACCGAAACCGAGAAGAACACCGCCAGCACGATGTCGAGCGGTCGTCCCCAAATGGACTGATGCGGTCGCATCAGTCGAGCATCTACCACCCAACATCTGATGACGGCAATCCTGCGTCCACACTCTGGACCACGGTCGGTGCTCTGGACTAGGTTGTCGCCGATGAAGGCGAACGACTGGGGTTTCGCGAGCGACCTCGAAGACATCAGCGGCGCAATCGCAATCGTTGGCATCGGCGACGCCGACTACACGAAAGCGTCGGGACGCACGACGCAGCAGATCGCCGCGCAAGCAACCGAGCGGGCGCTAGCCGATGCCGGCCTCACACCGTCGGACATCGATGGCATCATGTACATTCCGTTCTCGGGCGATCAGTTCACTGCCGAGGCATACCACGCACACTTCGGTACGTCGCACGAGATGTGGGTGTCCGAGAAGGGCGGCGGCATGGTGTGGGCGGGATCGGCACCGTACGACGCGGCGCTCGCGATCCGTTCGGGCAAAGCGAAGTATGTGCTGAACACTTTCTCGGTGGCGTGGGCGACGCAGCGACCGCAGATGGTCGGCGGACCCGGCCAGGTGCACGCCGAGGATCTCTACAAACAGAACCTCGAAGTGCCGTTCGGCTGGTTTCCGCAGCCGGTGTACTTCGCCACCATCGCGCGGCGGCATATGCACGAGTTCGGCACCACGTGCGAACAGCTCGGCGCGATTGCGGTTGCGTGCCGCCGCCACGCCACGCTCAATCCGAGCGCGATCATGCGGCACAAGCCGCTGTCGATCGAGGACTACCTGCGCAGTCCGGTGATCGCCGATCCGTTCCGCAAGGAAGATTGCTGCCTGATCTCCGACGGTGGCGCTGCGTACATCATGACCGCGCTCGAACGCGCGCGCGATTTGCCCGGTCCAATCATCGCCGTGCTCGGCGTCGGCGTCGGCAACTCGAACACCGGCGCGTACTGGTCGCAACAGGGCGGCTTCACTTCGACGCCGCAGGTGTTCGCAGCGCCCGGCGCCTTCGCAATGGCCGGTATCACCCGCGACGACGTCGATGTACTGACCTGTTACGACCCGTTTACCATCGTGTCGCTGATGCAGATCGAGGACATGGGCTTCTGCCCGAAGGGTGAGGGTGGCCGCTTCGTGACCGGTGACACCTTGCATTTCGATTCGGGTAAGCTGCCGTACAACACGCACGGTGGAATGCTGTCGCACGCCTACGTGCTCGGCATCGCGCACGTGGTCGAGGTTGTGAAGCAGTTGCGGCACTCCGCTGCGGCGCAAGTGCCGGACGCGACGCTCGGCATCTACGGTGGCTACACTGGTCCGCAAGCGAGCACGCTGATCTTAGGGAGATGCTGATGCATCCGGAGTTCCCTCTCCCCGATGTGAATTGGGAGCCGACGCGCGAGTTCTGGGCGGGCGCGGCACGCGGCCAACTCTTGATTACACGCTGCGAGATGTGTGGTCACTACGTGTGGTATCCCGAGCCACCCTGTCGCTACTGCGGCGGCACGCGCTTGAGTTGGAACGAAGTCAGCGGTCGCGGCACGCTGTTCTCGTGGTCGGTGCTGCACCACGCGTGGATTCCGCAGTTCGCCGAGCAGTTGCCGTTCGTGAGCGGCCTTGTCGCCTTGGCCGAAGACCCCGGCGTCCGCGTCGTCAGCTACGTCGTCGATTGTCCGATCGAGTTGCTTCGCTGCGACATGCCGGTGCGCGTCGTGTTTCGTCCGCTATGTTTTCCCGGTGTTGCCGGCCAAGTCGTCGCGCCGCTGTTTGTGTCGGCGGAGAAGTAGCAGAGTTTTGTCTTTTGACTTTCCGGGAGGTCCCCATGTCCGAACTCTTCCATGAAGTCGCCAGCATCGACTACCCGATCATCGACTCCGATGCGCACGTGAACGAGCCGCCGGATCTGTGGCAGGCGCGCGTACCGCAGCGCTTGAAGAACCGCGCGCCCAAAGTCATCCACAATCCCGACGGCGACGTGTGGTCGTTCGACGACGGCAAGAAGCTGCGGCCGGTTGGCCTCACCGCGACAGCGGGATTGAGCTATCTGCAATTTTGCCCATCCGGGTACAAGTACGAATCGATTCGCCCCGGCAGTTTCGACACCAAGGAACGATTGAAGGACCTCGACGCCGATGGACTCTACGCGCAGATCATGTACCCGAGCGTGACGCTCGCCGGTGCGCGCACGTACAGCGACGAGCGCGAGCTGCAGTGTGCCTGCGTGCGCGCGTACAACGAATGGCTGCTCGAATTCTGCGGGCCGTCGAACGGCCGCCTGATTCCGCAAGCGATCATCCCGACCACTGGCATCGCCGACGCCGTTGCCGAACTCGAATGGGCAATCAAGCACGGGCACAAGGGTGCGCTGATCGCGACGTTTCCGAACGGTAAGTATGAGTCGACTGCCGACGACGACACGTTCTGGGCGATCGCGCAGGAAGCGGACTTCCCGCTCGGTATTCACATCGGCAGCTTCAGCGAGACCGGGCTACAGCCGACGCTAACGCAGGGCACGCTCGGCTTCCTCGCCGGGGCCGGCGGCTCGAAGTCGGGCGCCGATTCTATCCCGGCTACTCTCAAGGTGATGTTCTCTGGCGCCTGCGTGAAGTTTCCGCGCCTGCGCTTCGTCATCGTCGAAGGCAACATCGGCTGGATTCCAACCGTGATGGAGCAAGTCGACGACATGTTCCTGCGCTACCGATGGTTCACCGGCGCGGCCGAGCTGATGCCCATCATGCCCAGCCGGATCTTCCACCGCAACTTCTGGGCG
>JBGOUW010000578.1:0-3136 GCA_041477755.1 Binatia bacterium | reverse complement strand
ATGTTGCATTGCCCGGTAACGGCGCCGGCGACATGAGAGTCAGCGCCGTTGCGATGTCGCTGCTGCTGAGTGGTGCGGTGGTGGCGGGCGCGGAACCGCGCACCGATTTCGCGGCCGGCTTGGCGGCTTTGTCGCAGCGCGATTTCGCGGCCGCCGAGCAATACTTTCGCGCCGTGCTCACGACCGATTCCAGTGCCCACGAAGCGCACAACAATCTCGCCGTCGCCTGCGCCGAACAAGGGCGCGACGACGATGCCGCGGAGGAACTCCGCGCGGCGGTGCGATTGCGCCCCGACTACGAGCGCGCGCGCCGCAACTTGGCAGCGGTGTATGTGCGACTGGCGGCGAAGCAGTTGCTGGCCGCGGCCGAACAGACTGAAGGAACTCGGCGCCAAGCCCTCGCGGCCGGCGCGCGGGATTTATTGGCGGCAGGCGCGATCGCCGGTGCCAGCGATCTGGTGGCACGCGCCGACGGGCTGGCTGAATTCGTGCCTACCGCCACCGCGACACCCGCGGACCCAACGGCGTTGCCCACGCCCACACCGATGATCTCACCGACGATGATCCCACCGAGCGCGACCACGACGCCGACGGAAACACCAACGCCCACGGCCACCCACGCGCCGCTGAACCCCGCCACCGCGACCCCCGGTGCCGCCAGCTCTGTAGCCGCCATCTCCGTACCCGTAGTGATCGAACCGATCGGCGCGTACGCACTGGTGGTTGACCCCGCCAAGCGTCTCGCCACGCTGTACCGGCGTGATCCCAACAACCTCGCCGTGGTCGGTCGCTGGCCGATCACGGTGCGGGGTCGAGTCGGGGTGGCTCCCTTGCTCGCGGTCACCCGCCGCAGCGAGTGGAGCGTCCGACTCGCCGACATGCAAACGCAGCGCAGCGCGGAGTGGACGATCGAATCCGCCAGCAAGGCAACCAAGGATCCCGATGCGGTGCACCTCGCCACCGCCGACTTCCACGCCGCCACTGGCGGCTTGGTACCGAGCCGCGACGTCGTGCTCGTCCTGGGCGACAATTCGACGCCGTCACTCAACGTCGCGATCGGAACGACTCTGCGCGAACAAGTCGAGAGCTGGATCGATCGTCAACGTGCGAAGACTGCGGTCGGCGGTCGGGCGGAGGTTGTGGTAACGGCGGTCGGCGATGTCGCGGTGACGGAATTCGGGTGGGCGGGCGAACTGGTCGGCCCGCGCAATCGGACGCATCTGGTGTGGCGACGCCAGGCGGACGGAACGTGGCAAGCGGCAGCGGAAGACGCTATCCGGGTTCCGCCGGCGCGGCCGCCCGAATAAACAGCGCCGCGCCCCACAATGCGCCGCCGTGGTCGCGCAAGCCAACGCCGGCTAACTCGATCACAGCGGTGGGCCGCGCAGCGGCGTGAACGCGGCGGCTGGGCACTAGGGAGTTCGCTGCGAGTTCTTGCAAGAGGGTGGCGGCCTCGGCTTCTCCGTTGTCGAACAGCGCGTCCAACGTCTGCGGCTGCGGGTACCGGTCGGAGCGGATTCCGAGCACGCTGCGCGCCCCATCGCTTATTGCAGCGCACTGCCCGTTCGCGGTGGTCACGATCCAGCCGGCGGCATGGTCGGGGCGATCCAACAAGTCGCGCAGCACCAGCGCGCCGGCGAGCGGGAGCAGATTCGATGCGGCCGCGCGCAAGTTGGCGCTGATGTGTGCGGCGCGGTAGAGGCGCACCCGCTCGCGTACGGCGAGCGCGGCTGCCGCACCCGCCAGCAGCGAAAGAATCACCAGGGCCCACGTTGTCATAGTCGGCGCGCCAACACGGACTGGGCAACGCTGTCGCTGATGGCAAGGCACTGTTCGCGCACCAGCGGTAGCCACGGCACCGCCGTCTGGCCGGAATCTCTTCCGATGGCGAGTAAGCAGCGCGTCGCGACCAGACGCGACTTGACCGCGGCGCTCAGCGGGCCGGCGACGCTGCCGATGGCTTCCCGGAGTCGCTCCGCGTCGGTCGTGTCGCGCAAGGCGCGCACGACGCTGCGGCGCGCCGCGACCGGGTCGAAGTGGGCGAGCAGATCGAGGCGGAGCACGCGCAGCCCGGGCCAGCGTTGCGGCAAAGCGTGCGTGCGGCCGCTGCGGCGCCCGCGCGCGTCAACGAGCAGAGACGGACGGGGCAGGGTGGCCCACTCGTCCGCCAGCGTTGCGCGCGTGATCCGGTGATAGTCGCAGTCGCGTTCGAGTAGGACCGCCAGCGTCTCGGCAACGCTGTCGCTGTCGCATAGGCCGTAGACGGGCGCGGCGGGCATGTACCTTCTTTGACATCGCCGATTGCCGCACGCAAGCGCGCGTTGGCGTGCGTGGGCGTGGGGTGTATAAGCCGGCGATCATGGCGGCATCGGTTGTTGTAGCGGACCCCGAAGCGCACCTCGCCCCGTACGCGATGCGCAGCCGCGACAGCCGCGGCCGCCAATACCCCGAACCCGAGCATCCGTTTCGGCAAGCCTTTCAGCGCGACCGCGATCGCATCATTCATTCCGTTGCGTTCCGGCGGCTTGAGTACAAGACCCAAGTGTTCGTCAACCACGAGGGCGACTACTATCGCACACGTCTGACGCACACGATGGAGACGGCGCAGATCGCGCGCACCATCGCGCGCGTCCTGAGTCTGAATGAGGAACTGGCGGAGGCCGCCGCGTTGGCGCACGATCTCGGACACACGCCCTTTGGGCACGCCGGTGAGCGAGTGCTCGACGAATTGATGCAACCGTATGGCGGCTTCGAGCACAATGCGCAGAGCCTGCGCATCGTCGACTGGCTCGAGGAGCGGTATCCGACGTTCCGCGGGCTGAATCTCTCGTGGGAGTTGCGCGAAGGCATCGTGAAGCACTCGCCGCCGTACGATCGGCCGCTGGCACGTGACTTCACTCCCGGTGCGGCGCCGTGTTTGGAGATCCAGATCGTCGACTACGCCGACGAGATCGCCTACAACAGCCACGACATCGACGACGGATTGCAGTCGGGGCTGCTCGATCCCGAAGAGATCGAAGGGGTGGCACTGTGGCGCGAAGCCATCAGCGAAGTGCGCGCGCGCTACCCGCAGGCCGATGAGCATGTGGTGCGCTACCAAGCGATCCGCCGGCTGATCGATCGCTGCGTGACTGAT
>JBGOUW010000006.1:0-25850 GCA_041477755.1 Binatia bacterium | reverse complement strand
GTTCGCCCTGAGGAGCCGCCTTCTTCTGGCGGCCCTTCGACGGGGCTCAGGACAGGCGTCTCGAAGGGCGCGCTTGCGAAGAGATCGACACTCTCCGCAGCGAGCAGACGCGCCCAGGGCATCAACTGCTGCAGATCCCGTTCGTGGCTCTGGATGGATGCACAGACTGCCTCCGCCCAGGTCAGCACGTCGGCGCTGCTGCCGTCGCCACGTTCCTCGCTCAGGGCTCGCGCAATGTCGGCGACGGTGTCGGCGTGAACCGCGAACTCCGCCAACCGGCCAGCGACACCCGCTGGCGTCTCCAGAGGCGAACCCCGAAGCGCGGCCGCGAGAGTGTCGAGCGCGTCGTCCAGTTGCTTCCGCGTCACCGTTTGCGTTCGGCGGTCGTCGGCGAGCGCGCCCAAGGCCTCACGGGTGAGCCCGAGCGCGTCCGCGATCCCGGCGAACCATTGCGGGCCCACCACAGGACGGCCGATCATCTCCCGACAGGCGTTTCCAAGAGCGATCAGGTGTCCCGCGAGATTTCCGCTGTCCACTGAAGAGACGTACTTCGGGTCCAGCGGACCAAGGTCACGCGTGTCGTACCAGTTGTAGAAGTGGCCGCGAAAGCGCTCCAGCTCGTTCATCGTCCCGAGAGTCGCGTCCAACCTTTCCGTGGTATCGAGCGTACCGAGCCAGCCGAAATCGCGCGCGGCGACCACGGACAGGAGGTACAATCCGAGGTTCGTCGGGGACGTCCGATGAGCAACCACCGGCTTCGGATCTTCCTGAAAGTTGTCGGGAGGCAGCATGTGATCATCCGCCGCGACGAAGGTCTCGAAGAACCGCCACGTGCGACGAGCGATCAGCCGCAGTGCCTGCGAGTTCGTTGCAGAGATCGGCTTGGGGCCCCCCGCGGGCGGCGGACGGCTAGCCCACTGCGCCACCACCGGCGACAGCGTCCACAGAATCACGAATGGCGCCGCAATCAACCCACCCCCGTGCCCAACGCACGCGACAACGGCTGCTGCCGCCGCGGCGAGCGCGACGCCGCCCGCCATGCGCCGGTAGAACCCGAGGACATCGAGCGGCAGGCTGAACTTTGCCTGCGCGGCGGTAACCCACTCGAGCATGCGCCGGTGCTGCACGAACAGACGGAAAAGCGTGCGTACGATGGCGTCGGTCATCAACCACGCCTGATGCGCGAGCAGCGTCAGCGAGAACGCAATCTGTGACAGACCGAGCGCGAGATCCGCAGCGACCGCGAGCAAGTGGCTACGCTTCGAAATCCCGAGCCGACGCGGCACGATCCCAGCCACGAAGGGCAGCAGGGCAGGCAGCGCGATCAGCGAGAGGATGAACCCGGTCCAGAGCAGGGCCGCGGCACCAGGCAGCATCCATCCTGCCACCAGTGCCAGGAAGGCGGCCGGTGCCGACAACGTGCGGCGCAGGTTGTCCATCATCTTCCAGCGCCCGATCAGGGGGATCGCCTTACGGGCGGGGTCGCCGCTCGCGGCCCGCCCACGACCGAGAATCCAGGGGAGCAACTGCCAGTCGCCGCGCGCCCACCGATGCTGGCGCGCCGCGGCGACATCGTAGCGAGAGGGGAACTCCTCGATGACCTCGATGTCGGAGACCAATCCGGCGCGCGCGAAGATGCCCTCTAGCAGGTCGTGACTCAGGAGCGTGCTCTCGGGCACCCGCCCTTCGAGGGCGGCTTCGAAGACGTCGACATCGTAGATTCCCTTGCCGGTGAAGGACCCTTCGCCGAAGAGGTCTTGGTATACATCGGAGACGGCAAACGCGTACGGGTCGATCCCACCCGGACCTGAAAAGACGCGCTGAAAGACCGATCCGTCGCGGCCAATCGGCAATGTCGGCGTAACTCGCGGCTGGAGCACCGCGTAGCCCTCGATCACGCAACCGGTGTGAGGATCGAACCTCGGGCGATTGAGTGGGTGAGCCATCTTCCCGACCAGCTGCCTGGCGGCTCCCCGCGGGAGTCGCGTATCGCCATCGAGGGTGATCACGTAGCGCACGCCGGCCGGGACGACAGGCGCGCGGTCGCCGATTGCAAGGAAGGTCGTGTCGGTGGCGCCGCGCAGCAATCGATTCAGCTCGTGCAGCTTCCCCCGCTTGCGTTCCCAGCCGATCCACTTTCCCTCTCCCGCATTCCACAGCCGTCGACGATGGAGCAAGAGGAATCGTTCGCCATCCGGTGCCGGTCCGTAACATCGATTCAAGCGGGCGATGCCCTCCATGGCAGCGCCCAAAAGCGCGTCGTCGTCGGGCGCACTCTCGCTGGCGGAGTCCGCCCAGTCAGAGAGCAGGGCAAAACGGACATCGCCGGCCTCCGAACTCGCCAGATGCCGAACCTCGAGGCGCTCGATCTGTTCTTCGATCTCCGCTGGCGTCGTCAAGAGAGTGGGCACGACGACCATCGTGCGCAGGCTCGACGGCACACCATCGCGAAGCTCCAATGCCGGCAGTACCGTCGGGCCAAACTGATTGGTGACGTGGCGATTCACCAGCGCCACCGCCGCATCCGATGCCGGGACGAGGGCGAGCAGCGCGAGCAGGAAGAGAGCCGATCCGCCGACCCCGCATTCCGCGACGCCGAGCAAAGACAGAGCGAGGATGAAGGCGCTGAGGATCGCCACCGTTCCCAGATATCCGAAGATCCCCGTGGCCGCGTAGACACGAGTGAGCCAGTGCCGCATCGGCACGCGAAATCCGAGCTCCGTCTCAAAGGCCCGCCGTCCCTTGGCGATGAGGTAGTAGCCGGGATCCTGCTCGCGGCGACTCTCGGTAAAGTCGCAAGGCTGAGCCCCCTGCTTGGGAAGGAGTGTCGATAAATTCGAAGAGCGTACCCTTCGACGGGGCTCAGGACAGGCTTCGAGAGCCTCAGCACGAACGGTCTGGAAATCATTGGATTCAGAATCACAATCACTCTTCCGCTCGCCCTGAGGAGCCGCCCTCTTTTGGCGGCGTCTCGAAACCTGTCCTGAGCCCGGTCGAAGGGGGCTGTCTTGGAGAAGATCGACACTCCCGGCAAGCAGCGGGGACTGGCCTGCGTCGCCTCCAGCGCGCTGGGCGGCGCGAAGCGCGCGCCCGGCGACCTCGAGCTCCGAGTGGCCCGAGCCGCGCGCAAGCGCTTCGATCGCGTGGCGGTAACGATCCCGCGTCGGAAAATCCATGGCGGCAAAGTCGCTGCCAGCGCGAAGCTCCGCATCGACGAGGCTGACGCTCTCGAAGAACTCCGCCCAATCAACGGCGGACATGAGGCGCATGCTGGTGATGACATTGCGCACCGTCACGTTCATCGCGCCCTGCCGTTGATGCTCCTCGCGAACGATCTCGTCGGCGGTTGTGCCCTGCGCGATGAGACGGTCATCTAGCCAGCGCAGCGCCGGTGTCACTGCCGGATCCTGATCGCGCAGCCGCTGGACGAGCTGGACCGCAAAGGCCGGGCGGGTTCGGTCGAAGCCTCGCAGGGCCGTCGCCGCCGGCTCGGGCGCGCGGTTGCCGACTCCCAGGAGGCGGTCGGCCAAGGCGTCGGCCTCTTGGCGCGCGGCGCGACTGCTCACGATGCGCTCGGCCGCGCGGCGCAGATTCTCGACGAGCACGATGCGCAGCGTGATCGCCACCGCCCAGAGCTCGCCGATCGTGAGCGGCTGCACGCGCTGGTAGGCGCGCACGAACCGGCTCAACGTCTGCGGATCGAACAGGCTGTCGGTGTGTGCGACGAAGGCCCAAGCCAAGCCGAACACGCGCGGATAGCCCTCGAGGGGCCCTTCCGCCAACTTCGGCAACTGGCGATAGAAGCCGCTTGGAAGATCGTCGCGGATCTCGCGAATCTGTTCCTCGACGACGTGAAAGTTGTCGACCAGCCATTCGGCCGCCGGGGTGATGGCACGTTCCTCACGGATAGCTTCGCCGATGGTGCGATACGCTGCGAGCAGCACTCGGCCATTGTCCCGGAGTCGTGTCGCCAGTCGTCGCCCGGCGCTTGGTCTGGTTGTGACGCGCTGCGCCGCCGCGAGGCTCTCGGCGTGTTGCTCGAGGCGCTCGACGCTGAAGAGCTCATTACGGATTGGCTCTTCGGGATCCCGAGGAACAGCCGCCGACAGTCCCCTGAGAGCACTAAGGATTGACCGCTTCAATCGTACCTCTCAACCTGCCACTATGCGTCCGCTGGCAGGCGAATCTCCCCGCAACGCCGGCGCGTCCAGGCGCTCCACTCGCCGCCGAAGGCGTAGTGCGCTTGGGCGTCGCGCAGTATCGCCGCCGCCGCCGGCAACTTCAAGAGATATGCAATCGTGAGCTGTGGTCCTTTGAGGAGCCCACCACCCTCGAACGAGATGTGTGCAACGTCTTTCATTGGAGCCCTTCTGTTTGGGCGGGCTTGCGCCCGCGCGGTGTGGGGAGTTCGACACTCCCGATGGGGCTCGTGCACGGTTGTGTCGTGCACCTCTCGGCCAACAGCACCGCTATGCCACCGCCGTATCTGCCTGAGTGTGGGGTGAGGAATGCTCTCGGAGGCCAAAATGCGAGGGTGATCCTCGCACCGAACAGTCAGTAGGATTTGCACCATAGTCCCCGCCACCCAGAGTTGCAACCATGGGTGCCGAACCATGAGGCGCGTTGCGCGCGTACTCTGTGTGACCGCGCACGCCCGGGCTCAGGTTGTTATCGAGGACTATCGCGGATCAGCGCTCGCCTTCGACGCCGTGCGCGTCGATGTCTGCCAGCGCGGCTTGTAGGAAGGCGACGGTCTGTTCCAATGTGCCGGCTTGGATGCGGTCGCGGCTGTCAGCGGCAGAGTACAGCCCGCGAATCTGCCCGTCGCCATTGCGCTGACTGCCGAGGGTGACACTCGGAATGCCGGCCGCCAGGAAGCTGCGGGCATCGGTGCTCACCGGCTGAATGTCCGGCAGCAGGCCAGCCCCGGGCACGAGGTGCCGGAGCGCGCGATCGAGTGTGCGCACCAACGCGCCGGACGCATCGTAACGGCGCAACGCCGACCGCTCGCTGACGAAGTAGCTCAGCCCGCGCCCGTATCCCCATCCCTCCCCATTGATGACATAGGTTGGACGCGGCAGCGGCGTCACCAGTCGTTCCGCCATGTAGGCCGCCGACCCTTGCAACCCGACTTCCTCGCCGGCGAACAGCACGACCTCGATCTCCGTGTGCTCGAGCGGCGGCTCACGCGCGGCGAGCCGCTCGGCCAACTTCGTCAGCGTCGCCACCGTGGCCGCATCGTCAAGCGCGCCCGGACTGCGCGCAGACACGATCGCGCCGCCGGACATCATCACGAGAAACCCGAAAAAATACAGCGGTACCAGCGCCGCCCACGTCCGCACGTGCCGCTCGTCGTAAGCGCGCGCCTGGCGCCAGAGCGCCGTGAGCGGCAACGCCAGGGTGATCACCAGCATCGGGACGATGAGAAACTGGATCGGGGCGCGTTGATAGGGATCCAGCAGATCCGTCTTGGTGTCGTAGTGCGCCGCCAGAATCACCGTGCGCTGCGGCTGCGTTACCGGGAAGTAGGCGATGATGTTGTGCTCGCGCACCGCACCGATGCGACTCAGCAGCGGTAGCCGCAGCTCGTAGTCCAACCCCAGATACGCGGGCAACAGCGCGGCGACGAGCAGCGCCCAGCCGAAGCGCCGCCGCCACATCAGCGCACAGAAGACGATGGACAGTGTGAAGCACACGACCCCCGCCAGCCGCGCGGCGTAGGGCCGACAGATGAACTCCTGCAACGAGACCTCGGCACCGGCAGCGCGCAAGGCCATTTCGAGCGCGCTCGCCGCCGCCGTCAGCCCGGCGCTGCCGTTCTCGCGCGCCGTCGCCAATCCATCGAGCAGTTGATCGATCGTCATGAGCGTCGCGGCTTACGAAGTTTTCCGCGGCGAGACAACAGCCGGGCTCACAGTCGCGCGGCACCGTCGTCGCGCGACTCTTCACAACTGTCGGGCCACGGGTAAGTCACCGCACCGGTCCAGCGATCGAGCACGCCTTCGGTATTTTCGCCCGCGAGGATCGGCGTGTAGCGAAAACTCGCGGCGACAATCGCCGCCGCCGCTACGATCGCCACGGCCAGTAGCAATTCACGCATAGGCGGACTTCCTAGCACGCAGCACCGCGTTTGCAACGATTGCAATGCGTCCACCCGCTCGGCATGCTGCCGCCATGCGCGTGCTGGTGGGGCTTTGGGTGCCGCTGACATTACTGCTGACCTGGCCAGTGCGCCTCGTCGCGCCGCTTTTCCAGCCCGTGGACGCAGTGACCCGCAGCGCCCCACCGGCGGTGATCGACGTGAACCGCCCGCGCACGCCCGACGACTGCGATCTGCCGATCGGCCTCGACTGGTACGGCTCACACCAGCGTTGCCTGGCCGAGTTGTGCGCCGGCCAGAACGTGTTCAATGAGTACCTCTTCGATACCGACAACCGCCGCCGCAAAAATCCATGCTATGGACAGAGCCCAACGGAGTACGAGGGACAATAGACTCTTCGATGTGCGAATGTGAGTTCTTGATTGGAGAACTCGCACCTCGCAAGCGAAAAGATCCATGTCGAAAATCCCCTTGACCCGCTGGCGACGCTGCGATGAAGTGCCGCGGGCGAGGTAGGCATGAGTAAGCTGATCATCACGGGCGGGCGGCGATTGCGCGGGCGAATCCGCGTGGCAGGGAACAAGAATGCCGCGGCACCGGTGTTGGCCGCTACGCTGCTCACCGATCAACCGATACGACTCGGCAACATTCCCGACATCGAAGACGTACGCGTCTTCAGTGAGATGCTGCGCGCGCTTGGTGCCACCGTTGAACCTGCGGGTGACGCCTGGCAGATCAGCACCGCGGGCGTGAGCGCGGGTCGCCCGGACCGCCGCCTCGCGCGCCAGATCCGCATGTCGCTGCTGCTCGCCGGACCGCTGTTGGCGCGCTTTGGGCGCGTGACGTTACCGTTCCCCGGCGGCGACGTGATCGGGCGGCGGCGCGTCGACACGCACCTGCAGGCACTGCAAACGCTCGGCGCGTCAGTCGAAGTCACGCGCGAGGGCTACCGCTTGGCGGCCACGCGTTTGCGCGGCGCCGAGATCTTTCTCGACGAGATGAGCGTCACCGCCACTGAGAACACGATCTTGGCCGCGGTATTGGCCGAGGGCACTACGCTGATCCGTAACGCTGCCTCGGAACCGCACGTCCAGGACCTCTGCAACTTCCTCGTCAGCCTCGGCGCCCGCATCATTGGCATCGGCACCAACCTGCTCACGATCGAGTGTGTCACCAGCTTGCGGGGTGGCGAGTTCGCCCTCGGTCCGGACTACATCGAGACCGGCAGTTTGATTGGCCTCGCCGCAGCGAGCGGAAGCCAGCTCCGTATCGTCGACTGCCGCCCCAGCGATCACGCGATGACGCGGATCATGTATGGCCGCCTCGGTATCCAATGGAGCGTCGAGGACAATGACATCGTCGTTCCGGAAGGGCAGCGGCTCGAGGTGCTCGACGACTTCGGGCACGCGATTTCAAAGATCGACGACGCGCCGTGGCCGGGCTTTCCGGCCGACCTGATTCCCATCGCGCTGGTGGTCGCCACGCAGGCCCGCGGCTCGATCTTGATTCACGAGAAGCTGTTCGAGAGCCGGCTGTATTTCGTCGACCGCCTCATCCAGATGGGGGCACGGATCGTCCTCTGCGATCCCCATCGCGCGGTGGTCATCGGGCCGTCGAAACTCTACGGGCAAGATCTCGCCTCACCCGACATCCGGGCTGGTATGGCCTTGCTGATTGCCGCACTGTGTGCCGAGGGGCGCAGCGTCATCCGGCACGCGCAGCAAATCGATCGCGGTTACGAACGGATCGACGAACGGCTCGCGGCGATCGGCGCCGACATTCGCAGGGAATGAATCGCCGGGTGCGCCCACTGAAGCAGTTCGGGGACCATAGATCGGACTCGGCGGTGAAGCGATGAGCCAAACGACGAGTGGCGGTATCTTCCTTCTCAACGACGGTGGTGACCTCCTCGAAATGCGGGAGCGTGCTTACGATTCGGAGGCGTTGCTGCAGGAACTGCTCGCGAGTATCCGAACCTGCTCGCCGGCGATCAGATCGACAGCAGCACGCCGCGACGTTGGCTGCTGGTTGCGCGCGAGATGGGCGTCCCACGTGAGGAAGGTGGCGGGAATTGGTGGGCGGTCGATCATCTCTTCCTCGACCAAGACGCCGTGCCAACGATTGTCGAGGTGAAGCGGAGCACGGATACGCGCATCCGACGTGAAGTCGTTGGTCAGATGCTCGACTACGCCGCCAACGCCGTTGCGTATTGGCCCATCGAGGAGGTGCGCTTGCGCTTCGAGCGCACGTGCGAAGCCAGCGAGGAGAACCCCGATGATGTCCTCGCGAAGTTTCTGGGCCAGGACGGCGACAAGGACGCCTTCTGGCAAAGCGCCAAAACCAACCTCCAAGCGGGGCGTTTACGGCTTGTCTTCGTCGCCGATCAGATTCCGCCTGAGCTGCGCCGCGTCGTTGAGTTCCTCAACTCGCACATGGATCCGACCGAGGTCCTCGCCGTCGAGATCAAGCAATACGTTGGCCGCGACAATCTCCGGACTCTGGTTCCGCGGGTGATCGGACAGACGGCCGAAGCCCAGCAGAAGAAATCGGCCGGCATCCGCGACACGAAGCAGTGGGACGAACCGATGTTCCTCGCGGACCTTCAGGCCCGCCATCCCGATGCTGAGCCCGTAGCACGCAGAATACTGAGGTGGGCGAAGGAGCGTAACATTCGGATTGCGTGGGGGCGAGGCGCGCAAGACGGATCGTTCATGCCGATTATTGATCGCAATCAGATCAAGCACTACCTGGTCTCCGCCTGGACCTACGGCCGTATCGAAGTGCTGTTTGAGCTGGTGAAAACGCGCCCACCGTTCGACGATGAGGCGCACCGCCGCGAATTGCGTAAGCGCATGAACGAAGTGCCTGGAATCGCAATCCCGGAAGACGCCATCACGCTCCGGCCACGAATCGAGCTGACCGATCTGAAACGCGAAGGCGCGCTTGAGCAGTTTTTGGCTGTGCTCGATTGGGCCGTGGAGACGATTCGGGTGGCGTGAGGCGGAGCAAGGCCGCGGTGTCGGCATCGGTCTCCGTGCAGCTGAGCGAGCCTGCCTTGCTCAAAAGGTACAACACGATTGCCGTACCAAAGACTTCGATGTCCGATCTACGGCAGCACCCAATAGATCAGCGCTCCTCCCTTCGACTGCCCCTTGAGATTCCGGCTTACTGCACCAACGTGGAGCTTGAGCAGCATGAAGAGGTCGTCGATGACCTCCTTGTTCTCGGCGAAGTACCCGTGCCCAAGCGAATCGGTATCGACTTTCGACGCGTCAATGGTTTCGACTCCATTGACGACCACAAGGTGGTCGCCAGATTCGCCTGCCCGCGGGGCAGCGTGTATGCCTTCCGATGCCTTGAGCGCCTTGTCCTCTGACGATGCGTACAGAGTGATGCGCGCCCCAACACTCTGCAGTCCAGGGACGATCTGTTGGCTGAAAACATCGGCATCAATGTCCGGAGCGGCAAGGATAACTTCGCCGATGCGGTTACGGATGGCCGGATCTGTGATCCCACGCAACGCAGCCGTGAGCACCCGACCACCCATGCTGTGCGCCAAGACGTGAATCTTCGTCACGCCGGTCTTGGTAATGAGATCCAGCAAGAACTCCCGGAGGTGTTCGATCGCGTATTCGGCCACTGCCTCGTCGGCCGTGTACCCGAGAAGAGTACCTTGTGAGGGCCAACTGAAGAACGCTGTCGGGCCCGGATAACTGAGATCCACTGTCAGTTGCGCAGTCCTGCGAGCCGCGTCCTCGAAGGTGCTGTTGTATCCGTGGACGAAGACCAACGCCTCCCGCTGCGCCGAGTCACCCAGCTTCGCCTTGAACTCATCGACAAACGTCGACTCTGCCAGCGGCCTGATCTCCGCGAGGACGACATGCTTGTTGGGATCGGGGCTGAATTCGAACCGGTACCACGCGGGCGATTCCAAGCTGCCAGGCCGATGCGACTTCGGGATCGTGACCGTCACGCGGCCAAACTGGAGTGTGCCTCTTCCCGATCCGAAACTCACTGGGGCAGTTGAGTCCGCAAGCCGATCAGTACCGTAGAAAACATTGACCGGTACGTAGTTCCCATTGGCTGAGGCTGGTTCTCGTCCTGCAGGTCGTTCAGATTCAGTGTCCCCCCGTACCCCCCCATACGATCCCTCCCCCGGTTCTCGCGCTTCGGGCGCAGAAGGCGGCGGAGGCGGTGCCTCTTCGGGAAACGGGGGCGCCGGCGGGGGCAGTGGTGCCTCGACCCTTGCGGGACAACCCGAGATGCAACCCGATATGGCGAGAAGTCCAGCAAGCGTTAGAAGTGGAATCGACTGCCTCATCCACAACATATCTCCGCCTCCGATTTCGTTCTTTTGCTCAGGTCCGCATCGACCCCGAATTCCTCTGCGCACCGGCCCGAGCCACATAGCCCAGGGCACCTACTGCTGAGAAGTGCAACAACCCTCTTGGCTTGAGCCCTTCGGAGTTTTTTTCTGCTCCAAGCTGGAGACTGCGGCAACGTGGGCGAGCGTAGCAGCCGAATTGTCGTCCACGCCCCTAATCCCCAGCACCGGTAAACAGCCAGTCGTCACTCTCGGTCGGGGGCGGGACTTCTTGCCACGCACAGTCGAGCGAGGCGAGGATCGCGCGGGTGTGATCCACGGCGTCCGGCACCGCGAGGACGACGATCACTGCGGTCTTGCGATCGACCGTGCGTACGATCGCAACGTCTTCGTAGGACTCGAACACGAACTTGATGAACGCGATGTCGCGGCGCGCCACGCGCAAGAAGATGGGGACGACGTCGGTCGCGGTCATAGTGCGGGATCTGCGGGCAACGCAACGCGGAAGGTCGAGCCGACACCGATTAGACTGGTCACGTTGATCTCACCACCGAGCAACTCGACCACCCGCTTTACCAAGTAGAGCCCGAGCCCGACGCCGCCGCGCGCGTGCGCGCCTTGCCGGAACATGCCGAAGATCTGCGGGAGGTCATCGCCGGCGATGCCCGGCCCGCTATCGGCCACCGTCAATTCCAGCCGCCGCGCGTCCGCATCGTAACCAATCGTGATGGTGATCGCGCCGGTGCGGGTGAACTTGAGCGCATTGCTGACGAGGTTGCGCACAATGAGCTTCAACTTCTCCGGATCGCTGCGAAACCCCGGCACCGCGTCGGCGTTCCAGCGCAGCGGAATCTGCCCCCAATCGGGATACTCTTCAAACTCGAGGAGCAGCTCAGCCCATAGCTGATCGAGATTCACCGGCACCGACTCGATCAGCGAGCGGCCCGCCTCCAATCGGTTGAGGTCGAGCGTCGCGTTGATCAATGCCGCCAGGCTCAATGACGTCGAGCGCATGCGCCGCAAGGCGTCGAGCTGCTCGGCGGTGACGGGGCCGAGCACACCCTCGATCTGCAGATCGGTATAGCCGATGATGACATTCAGCGGCGTGCGCAAGTCGTGCGACACCGAGGCGAGAAAATCGCTCTTGAGCCGATCGGCGCGCCGCAGTTCCTCGATCAAGTGCGCGTTCTCAACCGCGACCGCGGCTTGCATGGCGAAAATCGCCGCCCGTTGGCGGAGGCGATCGTCGAGGCATCCGGCCGTGTGCGGTTCGTGCAGCGCCAGCACACCCAGCGGCCCTCGCCGCCCGTTGAGCGACAAGAGCAACACCGTCGGCCGCGCGTTCGGCTCCCCGTTGTCATCCATCGCCATCGTCGTACCCGTGCGCAGAGTGGTCATCAGCGCCCCGCCACGATCGAGCGGATGGTGCTCGTGCGACAGGAACGCGGCACCTTCGCTGGCGACCGCAACCAAGCCGGCCTCGCGCACAAGAAATAGGCGTGCGGCACTGACGCCGAGCAAGCGGCGCCCTTGGGCGCAAATCAGCGGGCACAGCTCGTCCAGCGTCTGCGCGGCATGCAGCGCCAGCGATACCTCCGCCAAGGTGGCCTGAAACGCGGCGGCTTCGCGCAGCTCGGCATCAGCCAGCGTGCGCGCGGTCACGTCGCGCGCAACTCCGACGATCAACGGCAGGCGGTCTTCGCCGTCGATGACCGTCGGCACGAATTCAGCGTAGCCGAGCGATCCGTCCTTGCGGCGGATCGCCATCTCTACCGGATACTGCAACTTGCCGCCGGCTAAGAACGAAGCGATGCGTGCGCCGTTGCTCGCAAAATCTTCCGACGTGAGCAGATCGCTGATGTTCAAGTGAGGCAGATCAGCCTCGGTGTAGCCGGTGGCACGATAGAAGGCGGGATTAACGGCGAGCAAGCGCCCGTCGAGATCGTGAACGTAGAACACGTCGCCGGTCTCGTTGAGCAACCGCCACCACGCCTCAACCGCCGCCGGATCAACCGGCGAGCGTGGGAGGGGCGGCGCAGATTTGTGGGCCAGGCGGGCGATAGGATTCATTCTCCGTCGCTGCCCGACTAGCGCTAGTGGTCGGCACTTGTCAAAGGCGGCGGCGGCTTTGCACACAAGTGGAACGATCTCCCCGATCGTCATGCCGGCGAAAGCCGAAATCCAGGATCGAGCGTCAACCCTCCGTCTGGATACCGGCTTTCGCCGGCATGACGGACGCTCTCTGCCGCCGCTATGGCTTCGAGCGCGGCTCGACCGCAATCGCGACCCCTTCGGTGTAACTGAGTTCGACTAGATCGCCCACGCTCAACAAAACCAGTCGCTCTGGGTTGCGAACCTTCACCGGCATCAGTTTTTCCCCCGGTCCCTGCAACACCACCATCCCCAGCCGCTCGTTGATTTCCTTGATAGTCCCGGTGACGGTCACGACTTGCGCAATCGCGCCCGCGGGTCTGTCGCCGCGTTGCGCGCGGCCAACATCCACAGCCGCAGCGGCCCCTGGCTGCGCGTCGCCTGCTTTCATGACCTGGTACGCGATCGATTCGTAGTAGGTAACCACGACTTCGTCGCCGCTCTTGACCTGATCGAGATTCCGTACGTCCTCACCAACCGCGGTCGTGAACGTCGAACCGTCGGGCCGCCTGAGGGTCACGTGGCGCGTCTTGAGGTCCACCTGCTCGACGATCGCCGTGGCCTTCACGACGGTCTCGCCCAGACTCCCACCCAGCTCCTCAGCCGCTGATCCCGCCGACTGAAACGCGGGGTCCGGTACCGGTGCGATCGGCGGCACTACCGGCGTCGACGCGGTGCATCCCACCAACAGCACCGCCGCGATCGCCGCTATTCCAATTCTCAGCTCGCGCATTTCTATTCCTCCTCTTCTCCTTCGAAACCGAATCACCGGTCGCCGTTCACGGCACGACGCGCCATTGCTCCCACACCTTCCACAGGAGCAGCTTCTGATACTCGAAGATCACACGCCGGACGAAAGCGCGGTGGCGCCACCAGGTGGCGGGATCGTAGGTGTCGAAGGGCGACGCACAGACGATGAACTGCACGCTGTTCCCGGCCACGGAGCGAAAGATGATGCCGGCGCGGCGCGCGTGCAGCTTCGACGTCACCAGCAGCGCGCGATGAATGCCGGCTTGGCGCAGGAACGCCACAACGATTTCCGCCTCGCTGCGCGTGCTCGTCGCGTGGCCCGGCACCGTGACAATCGCGCTCGGCGGCACGCCGAACTGTGTCGCCACGGATACATTCAGATCGTGACGATCGGGGAGCTCGACGCCACGGGCGCGCAACGCCGCCACGCCCGGCGCCTCGTCTTCGCGCGTCAACACGATAGTCGGCGCCAAGCCGGCGCGGTACAGCTCGACGGCTTCGAGCATCCGATCGGGCACCGAGCCCGACACCACGACGATGGCTTCGGCCCGATCGCGCGGCTCGTCGACGACGAGATACGCCCCAACCGCAGTGAGCAACGGCTGCCGCATCCACCACGCGGCGACAGCGAGCGCGAGCAACAGCATCCCAGCCCCGACAACACGGCCACGCCAACGCCGCCGGTGGATGCGACCCGCGATGCTCGGGTCCGCTGCCCGCATGGTTGCCGCTCTCTCCGCGTCCTGCTACTGCGCCCGTCGTGATGGGGGTGACCACATGACTCGATTGGCGCTCGCAATAGTGTTCGCGGCAAGTTGCGGCGTCGCGACGGCTGCGTCGACTACCGATGAGAAGGCGACTATCAAAACCGAACACGAACGCCTCGAGCGCGAGCAAGACCGCGTGCGCAAGGAACAGAAGAAGCTCAACGAAGAAATGCGCGCGCTGCGGCGCGAGGTGCTGAGGCTGCGCCAGCGCGAACGCAGCCTCGCGGCGGAGCCCGGCGAAAAACCAGCGCCACTCGCGCCCATGCCACCACTACCGCCGGCGAAGTAGTCTCGATCGAAGCGTCCGCCGTCGCTCATCGCGTTGTCTATGGCACAGCGGCAGCGCTGAGCGAAACGCCGCGCGGTGGGTTGCACCGCAGCTTCACTGTGCCCTATCGTTTGCTGCATGCCGGACGAACGCCAAATACTGGGCGCTGAGGGCGAACGCGCGGCGGAAAAATTCCTGCGCCGGCATCGCTATCGGATCCTGCAACGGAACTACCGCTGCGCCGCTGGCGAAGTCGACCTTGTCGCCCTCGACGGCACCACCGTCGTCTTCGTCGAAGTGAAGACCCGCACGCAGGAAGGATTCGGCAGTCCCCTCGAAGCTGTGGACCGTCGCAAGCAAGGCCAGATGGCGCGCGCCGCGAAATACTATCTCAGCGAACATGCGCTGCACGACCGCGACGCGCGCTTCGATGTGGTCGGCGTCTGGTGGGAAGGCGATCGCGTGACCTGCGAACTGGTCCAGAACGCCTTCGACCTACCCGAGTGAGCAGTACCACGCGTCACACATCAGCATCACCACTGCGTGCGCCCACCACGACGTCACGCGCACTGGCCGAGCGCGTTGTTCACGCCGATAACTAGTTCGTCGACGGTCACGTCGCCACTGTGATCCGCGTCAAACTCGGGACAGTTCTCCAGCGGCAACGTTCCAAGCGCGATGTTTACGCCCAACACCAGTTCTTCGACCGTGACCGCGCCGTCATGGCCGCAATCGCCTACGCACCCCGGACCACCAGTCATGGTTGGCGTCGGTGAGGCGCCCTGGGTCGTGGGAGTCGCGGTCGGCGTTGCCCCTACACCGGGCGTGGTCGCAGTCGGCGACGAGGTGAACGAGGCCACGCCGGTCGCAGTTGCTGTCGGCGACGTGATCGCCATGCCCGTGGGCGTTCGCGTCGGCGTGGGAGTCCGGGTTGGGGTCGGCGTCGCAGCATCCGGCGCCGTCAGATCGATGGCCCACAGTTCGATGCCGTGAATGCCGTCGTTCACGTCAAAGAAGAGGTGACTGCCAGCTCCCGTGACGTTGCCCGCTGTGAACGCCGCGATCGGTACAGTGCCGCCCTCGGTGCCGTCACTGCGCCACAGTTGGTTGCCGTGCACCCCATCGGTGGCGTTGAAGTACAACATGCCGTTGGCATTCGTGAGGGACGATGGAAATGAGCCGCTCGCCCCTGGATTGATGTCCTTCACTCGCACCGTCCCGGCTTCAGTCCCGTCGCTCTTCCACAGCTCCGTGCCGCTCGTACCGTCGTTGGCAGAAAAGAAGAGCGTGCCATTGACGTTCACGAGACCCGTTGGATTCGATCCGGTGACGCCCGGAGCAATGTCTTTCACCACCGTCGTGCCGGCCTCAGTACCGTTGCTGCGCCACAGCTCGCTGCCGTTGATCGCGTCGAAGGCGGTGAACAGTAGCGTGCCGTTCAAATTGACAAGGTTGCCAACGCCGCCGCCGCTACCACCCGGGTGAATGTCCTTCACCAGCACAGTGCCGTCTGGTGTACCGTCGCTCTTCCACAGGTCGCTGCCCACACCGCCGTTGAAGGTGGCGAAGGTAGTGAAGAAGAGCGTCGTACCGATGGGGACAAAGTTCTTCGGTATCGAGAAGAGCGAAGCGGGGGCGATGTCCCTCACCCGCACCGTGCCCGCGTCCGTGCCATCGCTCTTCCACAGCTCGATGCCGGTGGTGCCATCGTCGGCAGTGAAGAAGAGCAGATTGCCCACCGCCGCCATGACCGGTGGAAAGAACGAGTTATCGTTGCTGCCGGAGGAGCCCGGGTGGATATCCTTCACGAGCACCGTGCCATCGGTCGTGCCGTCAGTCTTCCACAACTCGCGGCCATGGGCCTGATCGTTGGCGAAGAAGAATAGGGTCCCTCCAGCGATGGTGAAGCTGATCGGGTCGGAATCCCCCGAAGGACGGATATCCTTCACCAACGTCGTGCCCGCTTCCGTCCCGTCGCTCCTCCACAGTTCGCGGCCGTGGGTGAACTCGATCGCGGAAAAGAACAGCGTCCCGTTGAACACCGTCAATCCCGCGGGCGGTGAGACATTGGGCGGCTCGATGTCCTTGACCTGCATCGTGCCGGCCTCGCTGCCGTCGCTCGTCCACAGGTCGTACTCGGGGACGCGTTGACTGGCGTCGCCGGCGTTCCTGGCCGAGAAGAACAGTTTGCCCGCGAAGTTCGTGAGAGAGTCCGGAATACTGTCGGCCGTTCCGGGATAGACATCCTTGACCAGATGCGTACCGGCATCCGTTCCGTCGCTCGTCCACAGCTCCGTAGCGCTCAGCGGATCGGTCGCGGTAAAGAACAGCCGGCCGTTGGCAACGATGAGATTGGACGGGTTGGAGTTCGCCGCGCCGGGATAGATGTCTTTCACCAATACGGTTCCGTTCACTGTCCCGTCGCTCTTCCACAGTTCGGTCCCGTGCGTGCTGTCGCTGTTCACAAAGAATACCGTGCTGCCCAGCCTGGAGAACGAGCCCGCAGCGCTCGATTGAATGGAGCCGTGATTGGTGAGGGGGACGGTCCCGGCTTCCGTCCCGTCGCTCTTCCACAAATCGGAGCCCGTCGCGCTAAACGCCGCGAAGAACAGCGTGCCGTTTATGTCCGTAAACGTGAATGGGCTTTGCGCGAACGCCTTCACCAGCACCGTGCCGGTGGTCGTGCCGTCACTCTTCCACAGACCCGATGTCGTCTCGTCAACCGCCGCGGTGAAGAAGAAGGTGCTGCCGACAGCGCCCGCTCCATAGGCAATTGGGAAGAGAGGGAAATTCGCAATCGTGTGGGTACCACCGGGGGTGCCGTCACTCACCCATAAGTCGAAGGTCGACCCGCTCGACCCCAACGACTGAAAAAAGAGCACGTTGCCCGCCGCACTCAGACCGCTTGGTCCCACTCGAAGCAGGTTCGGCGGGAAGCTCTGCACAAGCACCGTATCGGCGTCGGTGCCGTCGCTCTTCCACAAACCAAATCCGGTGCCGACACGCGCCACGAACAAGAGCGCCCCGCCGACGTTGACGAGACCCGAAGGGAACGAACCTTGCCCACCGGGCACGATATCCTTCACTAGCACGGTGCCGGCGTCGGTGCCGTCGCTCTTCCACAACTCGTTGCCGCTCACGCCGTCGCTGCCACTGAAGTACAGCACCCCGTTGACGTTGGTGAGGCTGTTCGGAATGATCGTCTTCACTAGCACCGTACCGTTGCTCGTGCCGTCGCTCCTCCACAAACCCAGGTGCGTTGCGTCCACCGTCGCGCTGAAGAAGAGCGTGCCGTTCACATTGATGAACCCACTAGGCCTCGAGTCGCCATTGGGGTTGATGTCTTTGACGAGCACCGTGCCTTGCGCGGTGCCATCGCTCTTCCACAGCTCGACGCCGTGCACGCCGTCGTTGCCGGCGAAGAATACCGTGTCACCGACCGCGCCGGTTTCCGCCACGCCGATCCCGCTCGGTTGCGGATTGATGTCCTTGACCAGGTAGGGTGCCGACGCGCCGTGTGCGAGCAACGGGGTGCCGAGAGCCAGCGTCAGGGCAATCAGAGCCACGCGCAGTTGACTCATTCCTTCCTCCTGCAGATCGACTCGAACCGACTGCGACCGCACCCATGCGCCACCACGACCCCGTACAGACACAACCGCGGCTCTTGTATCCCCAAGCGGCGTCGTTTTTCCAGTACGAAACAACGACGGCCCAGACGGCTCAGCTCTTACTCGCGCCGGAAGGCGTACGCGCATGCCGGCGCGCATCGCGTCGTTCTGTGGTCGCTCGCCGACGAGTGCGCTCAACTGGAAGTGTTCCGCAAGCGCCTCGTGCCACTGCTCGATGGTGAACGGACGTAGGCTGACGTGAGGGGTCCGCCTGCGTGCCGTGACCGGTGAGTCTCGATCGTGATCCGTGGCTCCGACGCCATCCTGTGCGATCGGCGGCTTGCTGGGCGAGATGCGATTGCTCACGTTGCTCGCACGCTTACGATTTATCTCTCCGCGACGAGCACCGCTCAAGGTGCCGCCGCACGCTGTTCCGCGCGATGAATGAAATCGCGTACCACCTTGAGGTATTTGTCCGGCTCTTCGAAGAAGGGCGTGTGGGCACTCTTCTCGAAGATCACCATCTCTGACCCCGGCTGCGCGTTGTGGCACAACGCGGTCGCACGCGGGCTGGTCTCGTCGAAGCGCCCCGCGATGTAGAGGGCAGGAGATTTGATTTCCTTCAGGCGCGCGGTCTGGTCCCAGTCTTTCAGGTTTCCGGTGCAGGTGAACTCGTTGGGACCCTGCATCGTGACGTAGACCGCTTCGTTGGCTCCAGCGAACGCGCGTTCGAGGGCGTCGGGCCACACCGCAAGCCTGCACACATGCCGCTTGTAATACTCGAGGACGGCGCCCTGGTATTCGGGGCACTGGGTGTATCCGCCGGCTTCGTGACGGTCCAGGGTGGCGCGCGTAGCGGCGGGAAGTTTCTTGCGATAGGTGGCCGCGTCGCGCGACCATTCGGGGAACGAGCACAACGGGTTGGAGAAGATCAGACTCACGACACCATCGGGCTGCGTGAGTGCATAGTCGGTCAGCAGCATCGAGCCCCACGACTGCCCGAGAATATGCGCGCGCTTCAATCCGAGCGCGCTGCGAAGTTCTGCGAGCTCCTTGACGAAGCGGTCGATCGTCCACAGCGACTTGTCATCCGGGTGATCTGACTTTCCCGAGCCGAGTTGGTCGTAGAAGACCACCGGTCTTTCGTGGCACAACACGCCAATCGGTTCCAGGTAGTCGTGCGTGAATCCTGGGCCGCCGTGCAGTACGATCAACGGCGTCGCATTGCCGTCACCAACGATTTCGTACCAGACCTTGCCGCCCGTGACAGTGACGGAGCCCTCTCGCACCGGGCATCCGAACGGGAATTTTGAATTCTCCGCGGAGGCGATGCTTGCGAGCGTGGAGACGCTCACCACCAGGATCACTAGCAGCGCTCTCGTCGTCGAACGCGAGCACTCACTGAACATTGGGTTCTCCTCTCCAGAACTTGAGCGCTTATCGCGCACGCGCGATCTCAACTCAAGAACGATCGCCTCCGGAGCCCCCGGTCAAAGGACGACCGTGCCGCAAGCGGCACGATTCGCCGCCTTCCTGGTTCTTCGACACTCCGGTTCGTGTCGTCGACAAGTGCTGAACGGCAGTTCAGCGTGCCCATTGTGTGCCGGGCGGGGTGTCGCAGGGGCCGCCGATGCGTTCAAGCGTCACCATAAGGTCGCCGAGGTCCGGACGATGCCACACCATGTGGCCAGCGGCATCGAGTCTGCGTGTGATCTCAATGGGGAAGCGTGGCGGTCGCAACACGAACACGCCATTTTCATACGTGGCGATCACGTTGATCGGGGTCTTGAAGTCGAATGCGGACACATCGTGGACGCCGTTCTCCTCGCTGCCGTCGGCCCGCGCATCGGCGATCGTCCCGCCCCCGATGTCAACGATTCGGTTGCCACACTGCTCGATGCGCTCCGCGTAGGTGTAGATAGGGTGACCCGCTGGCACGGGCTTGCGAACCCGCTCGACGCCCAGCGTCTTCCAGAAGAGAAACCGTACGATCGAAAAGAACCGAGAGGAAGTCTCGTCGGCCCGCTCGGCGCGCAGCGTCCTCCAGAGCCCGCGCAGGTCGGGCGCGCCCTTCACGATCGGCTCGGTGCACGTGGCAAGAACCGGCTTGGGGAACTTGCCTCCGTAGCCGCCCGGCGGGGTGTGGGCGACGGGGATGTCGTTCGCCGACACGGCCCGCCCAGCAGTCGTCGAGGTATTCGAGGAGTCGGCGTCGCTGGTTGGCAGGCACTCAGGCTTCGGTTCTGTGGACGCGTGGGCAGTCGTCATGGAAGCGCACACCATGGCTGCGCAGAGCAAAAGTTGTTGTGGAATACGCATAGGGATCGTGCGCTACCGCCGCTCTCCCGTCCATCGGGCGACAGCGCGCCGGTCCGCCTGAGTGGTGGCCTTCGAGCCGCGCGAGTACGGAATCCCTCCTTGTTCGTCCGGCTGTGAATTCACGCCGCCGATCTTGGAACGGACTCCGGAACTTCGCAAGTGTGCGCCCGCTACGCGACGCGCCGACGCTGCAGCTGCCTATCCGTTCGAGTCCCGTGCGAGCCGTATATCGCGCAGTCGCAACTGCAAGCGCGTCTCGCCGTTCCATTCGTCTTGTTGCGGGGAGTAGAGGAGATCGACGGTCGCGCCTTCTTGCACGTCGCGGTCGGCCATTCCGAAGCCGATCGCGCCGATGCCGCGGCCGTCGTGTTTGAGGTAGAGTCGCAGATGGTTCTCACCGACGATCTTGCGCGATGCCACGGTTGCGCCACGCGTACAAAAGATCGGCTCGGGGTTGCCCATGCCGAACGGTTCGAGTTGATCGAGGTCGTCCATCAGACGCTGATCGAGATCGCGGAACGAGAGTTCGGCATCGACGGTGGTCTCCGGCACGAACTGCTCGGCGCGGGTGCGCGCGCGCACCGCCTCCTCGAACAATCCGACGAAGTCGTCGACCTGCTCGGCGCGAATGCTCAACCCCGCCGCCATGCGATGACCGCCGAATCCCTCCAACACCTCGCGGCACGCGCCCATGGCTTCGTGTAAATTGAAGCCGCGGATGCTGCGGCCCGAGCCGCGCCCGATGCCGGTATCGAGGTTCACCGCGATCAGAATCGTCGGCCGGTAGTAGCGCTCAACTAAGCGCGACGCGACGATGCCGATGACGCCGGGGTGCCAGTCTTCCGATGCCAGCACGATGCTGCGCCGCTCGGCGAAGTCGGAGATCGCCTCGACTTGCGCGATCGCGTCGTTGAGGATCTCGATCTCGATAGTCTGCCGCGCGCGGTTCTCATCATCGAGTTCTTGCGCCAGTTGCTCGGCGCGCGCCTTGTCGGTGGTGGTGAGTAATTCCACCGAGCGCGTGGCGTCGGCGAGTCGTCCGCCGGCGTTGAGCCGCGGTGCCAGGCGAAAGCCCACGGTGCCGCTGGTGACATCCGCCACGCCGCTCACCGTCTTCAACGCGATGATTCCCGGCCGCACTGACTGCGTCAGCTCACGCAGCCCATGCTTCACTAGCACGCGGTTCTCCTCGACGATGGGAACGATGTCGGCGATGGTCCCGAGCGTCACCAGGTCGAGATAGCGGCGCAGATCCGGAATCGCCGCGGCACCGGTTTCGCGCAGACGCATCCGCACTCCCATCGCGAGGTAGAAGGCGACGCCCGCGCCACACAGCCCGGCGAATGGAAACCCACCGTCGGGTTCGATCGGATTCAGCACCGCGTGCGCCGGCAGCGGCGTGCCCGACACTTGGTGGTGGTCGCATACGATCGCGTCCATCCCTAACTCGCGTGCGAGCGCCAACTCTCGGTGCGCGACGCCACCGCAGTCGACGGTGATCATCACGCGGGCGCCTTGCTCAGCCAACCGGCGCACACCGGGCTCGGTGACACCGTAGCCGTCGTTCAAGCGATGGGGGATGTGCAGCAGCGGCTCGTGTCCCAACGCGCGCAGGAAGGTAACCAGGATCGCGCTACCGCTGATGCCATCGACGTCGTAGTCGCCGTAGATGCCGATGCGTTGGTTGGCATTCACGGCGGCCACGACGCGCTCGGCGGCGCGTCCCATGTCGCGGAACAGCATCGGGGAACGTAGATGCTCGGCCAGTTTAGAAGTGAGAAAGGCGCTCGCCGCCTCGGGCGTGGTTACATCGCGGTTGACCAGTAGGCGCGCCAGCAGCGGCGACACGCTAAGCGCGCCGCATAACTGCGCCTCCGGCTCGGGCCGGCGCGGAACGAGCATCCAGCGCCGGGTCATACGGTACGAGGCTAGCGTTTGCCCCCGCGCGACGCGGGTGCCCGCTCGAACGCCAGCACGATCGGGCTGGCGATGAAGATGGAGGAGTAGGTTCCGGTGATGAAGCCGATCACCAGCGCAAACGCGAAGCCGTTGATGACGTTGCCACCGAGGAAATAGAGCGCCAGCGTCACCAGCAGCGCCGTGCCCGAAGTGAGGATGGTACGGCTGAGCGTCTCGTTGATGCTGCTGTTGATGATCTGCGCCATCGACTCGCGCCGGCTCTTGCGCATGTTCTCGCGAATGCGGTCGGAGACGATCACCGTGTCATGCACCGAGTAGCCGACCACCGTGAGCAGCGCGGCGACGATGGTCAGGTCGATCTCGTAGTGCATCACCACCAACGCGCCGAGCGTAATCAGCACGTCGTGCACCAACGCCACCGCGGCGCCAACTCCGAAGCGCCACTGAAAACGAATCCAGATGTACGACGCCATCATCATGGTCGAGAAGCACACCGCCAGGATGGCCTTGCGGCGCAAATCACTGCCGACGCGCGGGCCGACCGACTCGACGCGCAGCACTTCGACTTGGCCTTGACCGAATTTAGAGCTGAGACTGTCGGTGACTTGCACCGCCCCCTTCGCTGTCTCCTCGCCAGTCATCGGCAAGCGGATCAGAAACTCGCCAGCGGCACCAAAGTCCTGGATCGTGACATCACCGAATTCGGCGCTCGCCAGCGCGCCACGCACATCGCTGACCGACGGCGGGGTCTTGAACTTCACCTGCATCACCGTGCCGCCGGAGAAGTCGACGCCGTAGTTCGGGCCACCCCGCGCGATCAAGAAGAGCACGACGGCCAGGTTGAGGATGGTCGAGACGATGACCGCGTAGTAGCGGATGCCAACGAAATCGAACTTGGTGCCGGGTTTGATCAGTTCCATGGCTTACACACTCACGGTCTGCAGCCGTCGTTGGCTGAGCAAGTAGTCATACACCACGCGCGTTCCGACCACAGCGGTGAACAAGCTGGTGGCGATGCCGATGCAGAGCGTGACGGCAAAGCCCTTCACCGGCCCGGAGCCGAACTGGAACAGGATGATACCGGAGAGGAACGTCGTCGTGTTGGAGTCGAGAATGGCCGGGAGCGCCCGCTTATACCCGGCGTCGATCGCGGCGCGGGCGGTCTTGCCCAGGCGCAGCTCCTCGCGGATGCGTTCGTTGATCAGCACGTTCGCATCCACCGCCATCCCCAAGGTGAGCACGATGCCGGCGATGCCTGGCAACGTCAGGGTCGCGCCGAGCGCAGCCAGCGCCGCTAGAGAGAACAACACGTTGAGCACCAGCGCGGAGTCGGCGATCACCCCGGCGCCCTTGTAGTACACCAGCATGAACACGACGACGAGGCTGCCGCCGACGACGAAGGAGAGCACGCCCTGGCGAATGGAGTCCTTGCCGAGTGAAGGGCCGACGGTCCGCTCTTCTGCGGGATGGACCGGAGCCGGCAACGCGCCGGTACGCAGCACCAACGCGAGATCGCGTGCTTCCTTCAGTTCGAAATTGCCGGTGATGATCCCTCGCTCGCTGATCCGATCGTTGATGCGCGGGGCCGACTGCACCACCCCGTCGAGGATGATCGCCAGTTGGCGACCGACGTTGTTGCCGGTGAGTTCTTCGAAGATCTTTGCCCCGCGCGGGTTCAACTCGAACTCGACGTGCGCCCCTTGCGTGGCAGTCGGGGGACGCGGCCGGGCATTGCTGATGGCGTCGCCGGTCATGAGCGTGCGCGGCTCGACTTTGATCTCACTGCGCGTGACCCGCCCGGTGACGGCGTCCCGATCGTGCAACGGCATCGTGATCGCGCCGGGTGCCGACGCATCCTTGGGGACGAGTTTGAACTCGAGCAGCGCGGTCTTGCCGATGAGCGCCTTGGCGCGTTCGGGATCCTGAATGCCGGGTAACTGGACCAGAATGTCGCGATCGCCTTCACGCTGGACGATCGGCTCGGCCACACCGAACTGATCGACGCGGTTGCGCATGATTTCGAGCGACTGGTCGAGGGCGCTCTCGCGGATGTCGCGGACCGTCGTCTTCGTCATCCTCGTGCGTACGACGCCTTCGCTGCTGTCGGTCTCGATCGAGAGATTGGGGAAGTGATCGGAGATCACTTTTTCCAGCGCGTCGCGCTTAGCCGGGTCGCTGAGCTGGGCGGTGATGATCCCGTTTTGCACGCTCACGCTGCTGAGCCCGATCTGCTCGTTCTTCGCGTCGGCCTTCAGTTCGTCGGCAGCGCGTTCGAGATGATTCTCGATCGCCTTGTCGACATCCACCGTGTAGACCAGGTGCGTCCCACCTTGGAGATCGAGGCCAAGCCGAATTGGGGCGGGCAAGAACCCGGGCCAGCCATCGGGCTTCGCGCCGAAGTAGGTCGGCACCAACATCACCACCGCGGCCACGATCATGGCCGCGACGAGTCCTATCCGCATCCACAGATTTGACGAGTTCACTTGTCTTTATCCTTCGCCTTGGCGTCGTCTTTCGACTTCGGTTCGTCTTTACGCGTGAGCGACGCAATCTGCGGCCGATCGACGCGCACGCGCACGTTGGGAGCGATTTCGAGCGTCACGATCTGAGTTTCGAGGGTGATCACGCGCCCGTACAAGCCACCGGTGGTGATCACCTCGTCGTTCTTCTTCAGGTTCTCGAGCATCAGGCGATGTTCCTTTTGCTTTTGTTGCTGCGGGCGGATCAGCAAGAAGTAGAAGACGACGAAGACCAGCAGCAGCGGCGCGAAGCTCACCAACGCCGGTGGCGCGCCACCCAGTCCGGACTGTGCCCAGGCGGTGTCGATCATGCGTCTGCTCCCTGTTCGAGGCGCGCGATGCGCGCGGTGGCCCATTCGGCAAAGCTGCCGGCCGCGATCTGCGCCCGCATCTGGCGCATCAGATCGAGATAGAAGTGGAGGTTGTGAAGCGAGTTGAGTTGCGGGCCGAGCATCTCGCGGCTCGCCGCTAAGTGTCGGAGATAGGCGCGCGAGAACGTGCGGCAGGCGTAGCAGCCGCAGCTGGCGTCCACCGGCTCGGGATCGCGCGCGTAACGCGCCAAGCGGATGTTCATCGGACCGTCCCACGTAAACAGCATGCCGTTGCGCCCGTTGCGCGTCGGCATCACACAATCGAACAGGTCGTAGCCCATGCCGACGAAGCGGATGAGATCCTCCGGCCGGCCGACGCCCATCAGGTAGCGCGGCGCGCTAGCCGGCAGAGCGGCCGCAGTCGCCGCAGCCACGTCGCGAGTCATTTCGACAGCTTCTCCCACACTCAATCCGCCCACCGCATAGCCTGGAAACCCCAGCGCGACAAGTTCTGCAGCGCATTGTTCGCGCAGATCGGCAAACACGCCGCCTTGCACGATGCCAAACAGCACGGGTCCATCTTCGATCGCCGCAGGCGCCTCGAGCGCAACCGCGCGCGATCGGCGCGCCCAGCGCAACGTCCGCACCATCGCCCGCTCGGCATCCGCCCGGTTCACCGGCGCCGGCAGACACTCATCCAGCGGCATCAACACATCGACGCCGAGACGCACCTGCAACGTCACCACATCTTCCGGGCGGAAGAACAGGCGGGCACCATCGATGTGCGAGCGGAACTCGACGCCTTCTTCGCTC
>JBGOUW010000321.1:0-5931 GCA_041477755.1 Binatia bacterium | reverse complement strand
GGCAGAATCATGACCCCCAACATCGGCGGCACGGCGGCGTATCCGATCAGCGCGACCCGCGCGCGCTCGCGTGCCTCACGATCGTCCCATACCCAATAGCTGTACGCTGTAGCGCCCCCGAGGAAGATCATGCTGCTAGCCAGCAGCAGGCCGTCCATATCAGCCCATGCCGCGCGCACGTCCGCGTTGCGGAACGACTGGGTATTGACCCACAGGCCGAGTGCCGCCCAGAGCGCGAGATTCGCGCCCGGGAGCCAGGGCCAGCGCGTCACGATCGCGCGCCGTCGCGGGAAGTCGAGAGCGAGATTCACAAACGCCGCCGCGAGTATGTACAACGATAGCGAGAACCAGCGACCGAAGCGGCCATCGATCGCGCTTTCACAAAAGGCGAGGTTGCCGGCATAGGAGACCGTGGTCAATACGAGGAAGCGCGCCGCGGCCGGGTGTTGCGATTGCCGCCGCACTGCCCACCACGCCAGCGCCAATGCGACCAACGTCGGCGCGACCGCGCAGCCGTATAGCGCGAGAAAGCTCAGCGCCGAGAAGCGCGCGGTGGGAACGGTCACCGCCAGCCGTTCGGATCCGCGTTCGACATCGTAGGTGACCGCAGCCCCCACCGGTAAGCCAGCAACAAAGTCGACCAGTTCGCTGGGGCGGTGGAGTCGTCGCGATTGATCGTCCACCCGCAGCGCGACGACGCGGTCGCGCGCTTTGAACAGCCCGAGTTGAAGAGCCGGCCATCCAGGATCCCCGACGCGCATGAAGCGCAGGTCCTCTGACAGGCAGAACCCGGGGACGGTACCGCCGATGCGGTCAGCGGCACGGACGGCGACGGCCACCGCCGCCGCGAGCACGACGCCGATGGCGAGCCGCTGCAGGATCACGCGCCAATCGTTCAGCTGAGTAGTTTCTGGCATCAGGCGCCGCGAATCATAGTGCCAGCCGACGCGCAGAACAAGCTGTTGCGCGCCATGACATTATGTCCAACATCAATTGCCTAGGTAGGACGTTTCGTGCTTGACGACGCACGCTCGCTTGTGAAAAGAGTCCTGTCACGTCATTACAAAGCAGGAGGGGATCATGGCGATACGAAAGAGCATGCCGCATTCGGCGATGTACGAAATCCTCACCGCGATGGTGAAGGGCACCAAGAAAATGAAGGGCGAGGATTTTTTCTGGGAGGTGGTGAATCGGTTTCATCACTACAAGCCAGCCAAGCACGCCGAGCTCACCGATTGGTTGCGCAAAGCCGGCATCCGCAAGCTGCCGACACCGGAGCAATGTGTCGCCGCCCGCAAGCTGGCCAGCAAGGCTGAGAACGCGACCCTTTCGATCTACGGACCGGAGACCCGCAATTACTGAGGTCGAACGCGCAGGGCGCGGCCTGGCCGCGTACGACCGCCAGATCGATCGCGAGTTTCGCCGCTGGGCCACCACTGCGCTGACGCCTGATCTGTGCGCGCGAGCGTTTGCACTTCCGCACCAACTCGGCCTCTCACCGCAGCCGCGGTGGCGTACCTGGCGTACGGTGTTTCATAACCCCATCACGCGGACGCTGCCCGGCGCGGTGGCCGAGGCGTTTCCGTCGGTCACGCCGGCGCACCTACGCAAGCTCGGGCTGGCGCACGTTTTGTGTCTGGCGCTCGCATTCATTGACGACCGACTCAACGACGACCATGTCGGGTTCAGTCGTGAACTGAATTTACTCCGGCGTAGCATGGAAGCGGAGATGCAAACGCGCCTGAGCGAGGTCGTCGGCGCGCACGCCGGCTACTGGCGCGCGGCGCGACAGGCCTTGCGGGACTATGCCGTGGCGCATGTGCGGGAGGCCGCGGGCTGGAGAGACGGCGGCGCGGACGATTGCCACGCGCGCTACGCGCGCGAGGCAGCCGGCAAGCTGGCACCGGCCCGTCTGTCGGCGCTCGCCGTCGCGATCCTCGGCGGCGCCTCGACTTCGGTTCAGACGCGGCTCGCACGCGCCGTCGACCAGTGCGCAATCGCCTTGCAGTACGTCGACGATGTCGGCGATTGGGAAGACGACTACCGCAGCGGACGGCCGACGTACTTCGTACGCCGGCACCTGTCGGCTGCTGAGCTGCGACGACGACCGCGCGTGCCGGTCGCAGAACTGCGCAGCCGGGTGAGACTGAGCAATGCGAGCGTAGAGTTTCTAGAGCGGGCGAGCCACCACTTCGGGCGTTGCGAAGCGCTACTCGATGGATTGCCGATGCCGACCTTGCGGACGTGGGCGGCGAGCCAGCGCGACGAGTGGGCGCGGCGCGCGCGCGTGATCCATGGCGATCGTCAACGCTTTCGCCGAACGCTGTCGGCGACGCTGCAAACGCACTGGCCGACATGAGCGCCGCCGCCGCACCCCCGGCGCTCGCTGCGTACGACGACTGCATCGACCAACTCCACCGGCGCTGGCTGCGCGGCGCGCTGCCGCCTGCGCTGCGCGAGGTCGCCCGATCGCTGCCGTACGCCATGGGTTTCTCACCGCGTCCACGCTGGCGCACCTGGCGCGACGTGTACGGGACGCCGGTGTTCCGCGCGTTGCCATTCCTGATTGCGGAGGCGTTCCCGTCGGTCCCGCGCGCGGCGGTTGAACAGCTCGGCTTCGCCCACGCACTGACGATCCTCCTCGCGCTGATCGACGATCGCCTCAATGACTGCCAGCTCGCCTTCGCGCGCGACACGAATCTGCTGCGGCACGCGGTGGAGGCTGAAATCACCGCCGTGCTGGCAACGACGGTGGGCCAGCGTGGCGACTTCTGGCGCCGCGTTCGCCACGACATGCGCGCGTACGTGCATGGCCACGCCACCGAGCCGACGCTGTGGATCGGTGGCCAGCGAGCATACAATCATTCGCACTACGCGCGCGACTCCGCCGCCAAGACGGCGGTCTGCCGGATCTCGGCCGTGGCGGTCGCACTGCTCGGCGGCGCTTCCCCGGCTGCGGTTCGCCGCGTGGTCGCACTACTCGATCACTACCTCGTCGGCATGCAGTACCTCGACGACGCAGTCGATTGGGAAGAGGACTTCCGCGGCGGGCGGTGGACCTACTTCCTTCAACTCCACTTGCGGTCTCAGGAAGCACGCCGCGCCGTTCCCGTGACACTCGCCGCACTCCGCAGCCGAGTCGTCACTTCACAGGTGACCGCGGACTTCTTCGCGCGCGGCAGCCGCCACTACGCGGCTTGTCTACGCCTCCTCAGCGCGTTCGATATGCCCACCTTTTGCGACTGGGTTACCCACAAGCGCGACAAGCTGCACGGCATGGCCACCGCACGCCGGCACCAGCAGGACACGTATCGACAGCACTTCGTCCAAACGCTCGCGCGAGCGTTCGACGATCAGTATCCCATCATGTTGAGAAAATCTTCGAGCCGCTCGAAGCGCATGTAGGGATTGCGGCGCTTCTCGTCGCCGATCGTCGACGTGGGTCGGTCGGAGTAGTCGTGGCCGGGATAGAGCACCGTGTCGTCGGGCAGCCGTTTCAACTTGTTGACCAGACTGTCGTAGAGCTGCGCCGGATCGCTGCCGGGCAGATCCACCCGCCCACACGACCCTATAAACAGGGTGTCCCCCGACACCAAGTGGCCGTCGACCAGGAAGCACTGCGAGCCGGGCGTGTGGCCTGGGGTGTGAATGAACTTGATCGTCACGTTGCCCACGGCGAGGTCGTCGCCGCTCTCGACCGAGACCATATCGGATGTCGACAGCCCGGCGATCTGGTTCGCGAAGTCCGCTTCGCTCTTGTGTAGGTACACTTTCAGATCGAGGTTGCGAGTCAATAAGTCGGCGGCGCCTTGGATGTTGTGGCCCATCATCTTGCCGCCGAGGTGATCGGGGTGGAAGTGCGTAACCAGCGCCGCCGTGATCTGCATATCGTCCTGCGCGGCGACGGCGAGAATGCGATCGATGTCCCACGCCGCATCCACCACCGCGGCCTGATGGGTAACGGGATCGCCGATGAGATAGGCGAAGTTCTGCATCGGGCCGAGTGGAAGTTGCTTGAAGTAGAGCGACGACATGGGATCAGGCTCCTTTGCGTTTGCGTTCATGGCCACGCAGGCCGCGCTCCCAGAGAAACTCCGGCTCGCCGAGTTGCTTGCTGACCCAGCGCGATAGCACGAACAGCAGATCGCTGAGGCGATTGATCCACGGCAGGACGAAGTCGCCGACTGCCTCGTCACGGCTGAGCCGGAGAATGTCGCGCTCGGCGCGCCGGCACACGGTGCGCGCTTGGTGCAAGAAGGCGCTGACCTTGCCGCCGCCGGGAAGAATGAATGAGTTCAGTGGGGTCAAATCGGTCTGCAGGTCATCGATCTCGCTCTCCAACGCCTTCACGTCATCAGCACTGACGCGGTACATGCCTTCGTATGTTGCGTCCGGCGGTGTGGCCAACTCACTGCCGAGATCGAAGAGCTGGTTCTGCACCAGTTTGAGCAAATCCTCCAGGCGGCGTTGATGCGCACTGGCGGCGCCGTCGGCGTTGAACGTGCGCGCCAGACCGACGATGGCGTTGAGTTCGTCGACGCTCCCGTAGGCGGCGATGCGCGGGGTGTCCTTGGGGACGCGCTTGCCGCCGACCAGCGCGGTCTTGCCCTTGTCACCGCCGCGCGTGTAGACGCGCGTGATTCGAATCGCCATGCCGCCTCACTTGCCGCGCAACCCGGCGTAGGTGTTCGCAGCGCCGCAGTCTTTGCACACCGGCAAGCCGGCCTCCGCCCAACCGGGCGTGATCATGCGCCCCGATTGATCGCGCGCACCGCCAAAGCCGCCTTGCATGTTGCCGAGATTGACAAATCCGGCGCTCGCCATCATCTCCGCCGCGCGTTGTGAGCGCATCCCCGACATGCACCCGATCACCACCGCGGCATCCTTCGGGAAGTGTTGTTCGACGACGGCGAGAAACTCTGGATTCGGGGCCATCTGTCCGCTGGCGGCGTCACGCACGAACACCGGCACGTTGACCGCGGTGGCTGGATGGCCCGCGGCGAACTCCGCCTCCGTGCGGACGTCGAGACAACGGTAGCCCTTACCGATCAACTCATGCGCCTCCGCGGGCGCGATCTGTTTGATGGCCATCAGCACTCCTTTCGTTTCGAGTCTAACAATCTGGCTGGCACAGGGAAAGGCGGTGGACTTCCTGGCTGTGTGGTTTCATTGACAACCCGGCGACTGCCACCCTAAGAACCGTCGAGCGTGATGTCGCATGAGCAGCAAGCCGCACGACGAGTCTGAGGCGCGCAGCCGTCGTCCCAACTGGAGCGGATTCGTGTGGAACGGGCGAGGTGGCGGGGCTGGCGCTGCTCGCCGGGGAAGCAAGAGCAGCGCGACCGAGCGCAACGCACTCTGAGACTGAGAGGGTGACGATCTTGTTCGACTTCGCGTTGCTCGTGCGGTATCGAAGAAAGTGATGGCTTCGCTGTGGGCAAAAGGGACAAGCCAATCGGCTGGCCCCGATGCAGCACCCCAGGCTCGACAGCAGACTCGCACGGACCCGACACCTGTGGACGTGTATTTCTCGGCGGACGTTGAGACGGACGGTCCGATCCCGGGGCCGTACTCGATGCTCTCATTCGCGATCGTTCCGGCCGGCCGCTTCGATGGTCGAACATTCGAACCACCGCGGAACTATGACAACCCCTTCTGCGCGGAAGTCCGACCGATATCCGAGCTGTTTCAAGAAGAGGCGCTGCGCGTCAACGGCATCGACCGCGAGCGCTTGAAGCGTGAAGGCCAGGACCCGCGCGTCGCAATGACGAACGCGGCTAAGTGGCTTCGCGATCAGGCGGGAGACGGTGTCCCGGTTCTTGTCGCGTACCCGCTGAGCTTCGATTGGGCTTGGCTCTATTGGTACTTCACGAATTACTCGGAGACCGGTTCGCCCTTCAACCACTCGTGCTGCTTCGACCTCAAGACGGC
>JBGOUW010000438.1:0-4349 GCA_041477755.1 Binatia bacterium | reverse complement strand
CTATCTAGGATCGCCCGACCGCTATGTGGCGGTGGGGTACCAATGGGATCGCGAGGACCCGGTGGTATCGAACGACATCCCGCCCAAGCAGGGCCAGACGGCCGCGTCGCAAGCTAACTCCTTCGCGTACGATGGCAACGAGGTCAACGCCGGCTTCGGTTGGGATTTCCCGGCGTCCATCATTTTCGGACTGAACTTCTCGTATCGCCACGAGCGCTACGCCCCACCCAGCAACGGCCGCCGTGACGACGAGTACGGCCTGGTGGCGGACTGGCGGCGGCCGCTCGACGAGCACATCGATTTCGTCCTGGCCTACATCGGCGATTTCAACAATTCCAATCAGGCGCAATTTACCTACGATCGCAACATCGGTTCGATCGGCTTCGAAGCGAGGTTCTAACTATGAATCGTATACGAACCATCACGATCGTGACGGGCGTGCTCCTCTCACTGGCGGTTCTCGCGCGCGCGCAGGAGGTCGGCACGGTGGCGGCGGCCGACGGCAGTGGCGAGATCGGTCGCGACGGCGGGTGGACGCCGGCAGCGATCGGCGCCGCGGTTTACAGCGGCGACCATTTGCGCACTGCCCGGCCGGGTCGGCTGCGCGTGGTCTTTCAGGATGACAGCGTCCTGACTGTCAGTGATGACTCGGAGGTGACGATTGATCGCAACGTTTTCGATCCCAAGCAAGGCAAGGTGGAGTCGTCCTTCGATCTGCTCAAAGGCAAAGTCAGCTCGCTTGTAAGCGAGTACTACCACAACACCGGCGCCATCTATCAAGTGAAGTCGCCGACTGCCGTCGCGGGCGTGCGCGGCACGGAGTTTACCATCGCCTACAACGCGGATTCGGACAGCACGGAAGTGGTGGGGATCAGCGGCCACGTGGAGGTGCGGGGTCTGGCCGATCCCTCCGCGCCCGGCGTGCTGATTACCGCCGAGGAGACGACAATGGTGCGGCGCGGCGAATTGCCGACCTCACCGCGCCGACTCGACGACGCCTTCATGCGCCAGCAACTCCACGACATTAGTTTCGTCGGCGGTGGCCGGGCGGAGAGTTTGGGCAGCGATCATCCCTTACGCGTCGGGGCGAGCGTGCCGGCCACCGACCGCGCTGGTGTCGCGGCGGGACCGCCGCCAGTCGTCGACCTGTCGACGCAGACCTTCAGTCGGCGCGACGCCAGCGACCTGATCGGCAAACCGGGCCTGTCGGGCCTGCGCGGACAGCTCGGCATCTCGTTCTGAGTGTCACGAGTAGGCGTCGAGTCTGCGATCGGCTAGCGCGGCGGTGCGCCGAGCTTTGCACAGGAAGTGGCCCCTCGATACGCAGCCCATCGATACGAAGCCTTCGGCTTCTCAGGGCTGCTACTTGGGGAAACGGTTGGTTCTTCCATAGTCTCCCAAAATCCGTTTGCCCGAGTAGTGAGCGAAGCGAACGTATCGAGGGCCTTCTTGTGCAAAGCTAGTGCGCCGCTCTCAACGGAAGCCGAAAGGGATGAGCCACTCGCTGCGTGGGCTCGGGCTCGCCGTGCTGGCCGCAGCTCTGTGGGGCCTGGCGCCGGTGGCGACCAAGGGCGCGCTTGCCGGCTACGCGCCCGAACTGATCAGCGTCCTGCGGCTCGGCGTAGCTGCGGTGTTGTTTCGGGGGCTCGGCGGTCCGGGCACGCACTGGTGGCCGCGCGAGCGTTGGTCGGCAATCAGTGGCGTCGCGCTCGGGGCCGATTTCATCATGTACAACTACGGACTGCGTATGACCGCGGCCGGACTGTCGGGATTGCTCATCAATATCGAGTTGGTCTCCACCATCGGGCTGGCCGTCTGGCTACTCGCTGAGCCGCTCACGACGCGACGCATCGTTGGATCGGCGGTGACGTTGATTGGCGCGATCTACGTCGGCGCGGCCGACGTGAGTCTGGGAGATCTGGCTGGGCGCGATCGGCTCGCGGGCAACGCGCTGGTGATGTCGGCGGGCGTAGCCTGGTCGCTGTTCGCGGTGGCACAGCGTCGTGCGCTGCGGCAGCGTAACCTGTTTCAGTTGCTGACACCGATCTTCGTGATCGCCACGCTGACCACGGTGCCGCCGCTGTTGTTACCATCGGCATGGCACAATCCGGGCGGCGGGCAGGCGACCCTGATGCTGATGTTGCTCGTGATCGGTTGCACGATGGCCGTGTACGCGGTCTACGCGCGCAGTCAGGAGCTGGTGGACGTGAGCGTGTTGGCGATCGTCTTGGCGTCGATCCCGGTATTTGCGGTGGCGTTCGCGTGGTGGCTGCTCGCCGAACCGATTTCAACCGGCGTGGTGGTCGGTGGCGGCACGATCCTCGCCGGCGTGTTGCTCATCAGCACCGAACGATCCGCTACGACGGCGGTCGAACGCGCCCAATGAGATCCGTCAGATCAGCCCGACTGCTGCGTGTCGCTCAGCTCTCGTGTTCGGTGTCCGACTCGGCCGAGTCCGTCCGGCATTCAGGCTCAACCGTGGCCTCCGGCGGTGCCGCGGGCGACTTCGTCTTGATCGTGCGGTGCGCGCGCAGCAATTCCTGGCGACTCGCCTCGTCGCGAAGCATGGACAGGCCGCGCCTCGCGATCGCCTCGGCACGCTCACCGTCGTGGAGGTCCGCCGCGGCGATCTCCATCATCGCGATGTACGGATGCACCGCGGCCGGAAATTGCGCGGCGATTCGCTCGTACTCGTCGAGGGCTTCCACGTACTGCCCCCGCTTACGCTTCGCCTCGGCAAGGCTGTAGACGGGCTCGACTCGGGCCGCATGACGGGGGAAAAAGAGGGAGCCGCTGGGCTCTGCGACGAGGGCCGCGATTGGTTCCGCGATGATGATCGCGCCGACGACCGCAAAGGCGAGGCCCAGGAACCGCTTCCAGGCGCCCACCGAATCCCCGACGGTCGTCGCGAAGAGAAACCACGCGATCACGCCGAGCGGAATGGCGAACAGCATGCGCCAGCCCAACGCGATCAGAATATCTCGGCGATCATCCATGCGACGCGCACTTGCTGAGTGTTCGTACCACCCGCGATTCGGTGACGCTACTCGCGTGAACGAGCGTGCGCTGCTCAATGGTCGCGCAGTCGATCGAGTTGGCGGCGGTCGCGCTTGGTCGGCCGGCCGCTGCCGGGCTCACGCTGCAGCGGCGGGGGTTCACGCCGCGAGCGGGGTGGTGGTGGCGGAGTGAAGTCATCGTAAAGCAGACGCGCTTGCTCTGCCGGTCCGCGTCGCTCTGACAGCACGCGCACCTCAAGCTCGCGTGCGCCCCCCTCGGTGGTGACCATCAGGCGATCACCGACGCGCAGCGCTTTGTGTGGCTTGGCGCTGGCGCCGTTGACGTGGACCTTGCCGCCGTCGCACGCGCTTGCCGCCAGCGTTCGGCTGCGAAACATGCGGGCTGCCCACAGCCAACGGTCGAGGCGGACGGACTCGGTAGCGCTCTCGCTCATCTTCACCAAGCGGTCCACCCGCCGTCGACGTAGACCACCGAGCCGGTGACGTAGCTTGACAGTGGCGAGGCGAGGAACACGACGGCGGTGCGGACTTCGTCGGGCCGCCCGAGTCGGCCGAGTGGAGTGCCACGCTCCATGCGTTGTTGATTGTCGCCTTTCGTCAGCCCGCCTTCGGTCATTTCGGTGGGGAACCACGCCGGCGCGATGGCGTTCACGGTGATGTTGTGCGGCGCCCACTCGATGGCGAGTTGACGAGTGAAATTCTCCGCCGCTGCTTTACTGGCCGCGTAGCCGGCGCTGCGGTAGATGCCGTTGGCGAGCGCTGCCACGACTGACGTGATGTTGATAATCCGTCCGCCTTCGCCGCGCGCGATCATACGCCGGCCGACTTGCTGACAGAAGTGAAAGACGGCGTGGACGTTGACGTCAAAGGCGTGCTGCCACTTGTCGATCGAGTAGTTTTCAACCCGTCCGGTCGGGGCGACGCCGGCGTTGTTGACGAGAACGTCGATCTCGCCGAACTGCTCGCTGATCTCCGCGACCGCGCGTGCGATGTCGTCAGGCTGCCTCAGGTCAGCGGTAGTGACAAAGGCGCGCCGGCAAAGCGTGCGCAGCTCGTCGGCGAGATCGTCGAGCCGCTCGCGTCGACGCGCCACCAGCGCGACATCCGCGCCGGCGATCGCCAGCGCTCGCGCGAACTCGACGCCGAGTCCTGCCGATGCGCCGGTGACCAGCGCGACCTTGCCGTTCAATCCGAAGAGGTCTTGCAACGTGTCCATCGTCTCCTCCAACTACGAAGTTGCGACTACCGAGTTGCGCCGAGACTAACAAGCCGTGTTAAGCTGGGAAGGAGTACTCGGCGTCACGGCATGAAGAGAGAGATTCTTCGCCTTCG
>JBGOUW010000359.1:0-5319 GCA_041477755.1 Binatia bacterium | reverse complement strand
GTTCGGTGCGCACGGCGAGCCAGTTGTGCGTCGCCATGTGCGCGTGGGTGTTCCACATCTTCTGGCCGTTGATGACCCACTCGTCACCGTCGAGAACGGCGCGCGTGCGCAGCGCCGCCAGATCGGTGCCGGCCTCCGATTCGGAGTAGCCCAGCGCGAACTCGATCTCGGCGTTTTTGATGCGCGGTAGCCAGTGCTGCTTCTGCGGCTCGGTGCCGATGCGCATGATCGTTGGTGCCACCGACGTAACGGTCAGCGGCAGCATCGGTGCGCCGGCACCTTCGAGTTCATCGACGAAGATCCACTGATCGATCGCCGAGCGACCGAGCCCGCCGTATTCTTTCGGCCAGGGCAACCCCCACCAGCCACGGTCGCGCAGTTTGAGAACGAATTCCTTGGCCAGCGGTCCTTGCCCTTCGTTGCCCGACTCGCGTGACTCATCGAGCATCGCCGGAGTGAGATGCTCTTTGACAAACGCGCGCACTTCGTCGCGCCAGGCGAGCTGCTCGGGAGTGAAATCGTAGCGCATCGTCGCGTTCAATTAGTCCGGCGTGGGGACGGGCGCAAGGTGCGTCGCGATATCCCGCCGTCTTGAAGAGCGTGCCGGGAACTGAGTGATCAGAGCGAGGGGTTCAGGGTATCCGATGGATTACCATCCTCCCAGAGTTGTTTCTCCGCCACGTCACTTTCCGTAGCCAAGGTCCTCGAATGTTGGCCTCTCCCGAACCGGACGCGGAGGCACCGGTGGTACTTCGGATGGCAGGAACACTCGCGGCCAGAGGGCACTCGGGATGGCGAGACCAAGCGCGACCGCGAACGTTGGCCCTACCTCGCCGGCTGTCGTCTTAGAGAGTTCGAGTGATGGCAGGAGATCGATGCTGCGCGCTACGTCGACGTTGGTACGAATGTCGTGCCACAACACCCGCTCTGCTGCCCCGCCACCAACGACAAAGATCTTGAGCTTGCCCTGAGCGGGCCCTCGGTGTTCGCGGTATGTCTCTGCTCGCCCTCGCTGTGTGAGATGGATCTCTCGCCATACGCTTTCAGCCGGCTCTTTGCGGCTCGCCTCCCTGAGGGTCCCCCGAAAGCGCGCTAGGATTTCATCGCGCACGGACTCTCTCGCAGACTGCAGAATCGACTCGGGCGGGTACAGACGTGTTCCTTTGATAAGAAAATCTTGATTGCCGAACTGACCCTTCTCTCGCTGCGGTCGCAGGGTCGAAACGTGCAAGAGTGGGGTCGTGCGGAGCTGCTCCGCCGGCTGGAGATTCCAGTGGGCCGTCAGCTCGTGGAGCGTGCGTTCATCGATGTCATTTACCGCAACTCGGTGACTCCGCAGTATCGCCGACTCTTCGCGATTGCATCTTGTCCATGTCGGCAGTATGGCTTGCCACGATGAACCTCGCTGACCGCATCATGATCACCCCGGAAATTCGAAGCGGCAAGCCGTGCATCAAGGGCACGCGCATCGCCGTCTACGACATTCTTGAGTACCTCGCGGGGGGGATGACGGAGGACCAGATCCTGGCTGACTTTCCGAGCCTGTACCGAGAAGACATCCGGGCCTGCCTCGCGTTCGCAGCGGCTCGGGAACGCCGCCTCGCTAGTTCGCGTGCTGCGTGAAGCTACTCTTTGACGAGAACCTCAGCCCGCGCCTTGCCAAAGACTTGGAGGCCTTGTTTCCTGGTAGCCGGCATGTCGATCAAGCCGACCTACACGGTCAGCCCGACGGTGTCATCTGGGAATACGCTCGGCTTCAGGGATTCACCATCGTCTCCAAGGACAACGATTTTCGGCAGCGAAGCTTCTTGAGTGGTGCGCCACCGAAGGTGGTTTGGCTCTCTGTCGGCAACGCGGGGACCGATGCGATTGGTTTGCTGCTCCGAGACAGCCACGCCCGCATCGAAGCCTTCGTTGCGGACCCCGACGAGAGTCTGTTGGTCCTTGAATTTGTCGAATAGGCGTGGCGATGGGTGCAAGGTCCGCTGACGCGTACCGCTCCACATCCCGCAAAGGACCCAGCTCAGGTGCGAGGTTCGAGGGGCAATTCGAGGGTGAACGTACTGCCGCGACCCAGCTCGCTGCGTACCGTTACTCTCCCGCCGTGCGCCTCGGCGATGCGGCGGACGATGTAGAGACCCAACCCGGTGCCTTCGGTGCGGTGGGCCGCGGCAGTGCGGGCGTATTTTTGGAACAAACCGGCCTGATCGGCTTCGGAGATTCCCGGGCCGGTATCGGCGACCGCCACCGCTAGGTTGCCAGCCCTCACCGCTGAGGTGACGCGAACCGTACCGCTACGCCCGGTAAACTTGATCGCGTTGGACAGGAGGTTGCCGATGGCGCGGCTAAGCAATTGGCGATCGGCGTGAATGATCGCTCCAGCATCGGCCAGTTCGCTCACCAATTGAATCCCTTTGCCCTCGGCCACGAGCTGATGGAAATCGATCACTTGCTGCACTACCTCGCTGACGCGGATCGGTTCGTACGTCGGCTCGAGCGGCCGGCCTTCGATGGCGGCGGCGTCAAGGACGTTGTGCACCAGATCGAGCGCACGAAGCGCGGCGTGGCGAATGCGTTGGAAGTAGTTGGCCTGCTCGCTAGCCGGGGCGTCTTCGGCGATCTCGGCGTAGCCCTGAATGATCGTCAGTGGATTCTTGAGGTCGTGAGAGAGCGAGCTCACCGCTTCGCCGCGCATCTCCTCGGCGCGCGCGTAGACTGCGCGCATCTGGCCGATCGCGTAGGCAGCTACCCACGCGATCAGAAAGAGGTACACGTCGACGATGATCACCGTGGCGGCGGCATCATCGGGTGGCTTGGCGTAGGGGACGAGGTGGGGCAGCAACTTGATCCGCTCCGCCCACACCATGACGCTGTAGGCCAGCGCGCTGCCAGCGGCGGCCAGGTAGTTCGCGGGCTCGGAGAGCACCAACCCCGCCAACACGACGACCAGCGCGTACAGCAATGGCCCACTGGTGTTGTCGACCCCGCCCCCGAAGTAGATTCCCGCTGTCACGGCGACGATGTCCGACGCGATGCTTGCGGTGAGCAGCGCGACTGGCTCTTCGTCTCGCCACACGACCACGGCAAGCGTGGGGATCAAGACGACGAGAATGATGACCAAGTCCTGCGCGGCGGGTAGCTCGGGAAAGATGAACAGCTTGGTGATCCAGAAGAGCGCGAGAATGGAGCCGATGGCGATGGCCTTGGTGCGGTAGATCGCCCGCACGCTTGGACCAGGGAGGCGGTCTCTGCGCGGCGGCACAGTTGGCGGCGAACGGAACCGAGGCACGCAGCAACCATACATTCGGTTGCCGCCACCTGCCAGTAAAATTCAGGATGAGGTAGCGTCGATGCGCAGACTCTCGCGACGGTTGTCGCGGCAGGCGTGCAGCGACCTCCTCCCTGACCCTCCTCCGTGGCCGGACATGGCCACAGAGGAGGGGACCGGTCACCGCGTGTCGGCGTCTAGTTTGATCGCTGATTGAAGGTGGTTCGCCCCCTCCAGGTTCCCTCCTCCGTGAGCATCCTTCGACTTCGCTCAGGACAGGCTTCCGCGAACGGAGGAGGGTTAGGGTGGAGGCGCGAGTTGGTTACGATTTGAAACCGCCGACGTACGGCAGCCGCGCTGCCGTCGCGCGCGTCTGCTCGGCGGCGTCGAGTAACGTGCGGGTCGCGTCCCATGTGCCGTCGAGCAGCTGCTTGCGCGCGCCGTCGGGCAGGCTGACCTTGTACGTCGTGCCGTTGTAGGTTGCGGTCATCGCGGCGACATCGATGATGAGGTCGTGTGCCGAATCAGCTTCGACCGCGGCCATCAACGCGGCGATGTCCGCCGCGCTTCCGGTGACGCACGGCATGCCGAGGGCGACACAGTTACCGAAGAAGATGTCGGCGAACGACTCGCCGACGATCGCCCTGATGCCCCAACGCAACAGCGCCTGCGGCGCATGTTCGCGCGACGATCCACAGCCAAAATTCTTATTCACGATCGCGATACGTGGACCCTTCGCTTGAAAGCGTGGATCATCGAGCACGTGTCCGCGAGATTCGCCGTCGGCATCGAAGCGCGCATCGTGGAACGCGAACTGCCCCATGCCGTCGAAGGTGATCGCCTTCATGTACCGCGCCGGAATGATGCGGTCGGTGTCGATGTCGTTGCCGCGCAACGGAATCGGTCGGCCCGCGACCTTGGTGATCGGAATGAGTGTGCTCATAGTCGTGACTCGTGTTCGTGATTCGTGACCCAGTCTCCACCTTCTTTACCGCGGATTACACGGATTGCGCGGATTCAAGGAATATGACCTTGGATCGATCAGCTACTCCATCTGTTCAATCCGCGTAATCCGTGTAGTCCGCGGTAGGCTTTCACTTCAGCATCTCGCGCACGTCGGCGACCGCGCCCTCGATTGCCGCCGCGGCGACCATCGCCGGGCTCATCAGTAGCGTTCGGCCAGACGGACTGCCTTGGCGGCCTTTGAAATTGCGATTGCTCGACGAGGCGCACACTTGCCGGCCGACGAGCTTGTCGGGATTCATCGCGAGACACATCGAGCAGCCCGGCAACCGCCACTCGAAACCGGCGGCCTTGAAGATCTCGTGCAGCCCTTCGGCCTCTGCCGCTTTGGCGACGGCCTGCGAGCCGGGGACGACGAGCGCCTTGACGTGCGGCTTCACCTTGCCGAGCTTTGCCACCTTGGCGGCTTCGCGGAGGTCGGAGAGACGTCCATTCGTACATGAACCGATGAACGCAACGTCGATGCGGGTGCCCTTGATCGGCGTGCCGGGCTTGAAGTCCATGTAGGCGTACGCGTCCTCGGCGACTTCGCGGTCGTCGGCGCTGAACGACTCGGGCGTGGGGATCTTCTCGTCGACGCCGAGCGCTTGACCCGGGTTGATGCCCCAGGTCACCGTTGGGGCGATGGCGGCCGCATCGATGTGCACGACTTCGTGGTAGGCGGCGTCGCGATCCGAGGCCATCGACTTCCACCACGCCACGGCGCGATCAAACGCCGCGTCCTTCGCGACGAAGTCGCGACCGCGGAGATATGCAACCGTCGTCTTGTCCGGATTGACGTAGCCGCAGCGCGCGCCGCCTTCGATGCTCATGTTGCACACGGTCATGCGCTCTTCCATCGTCATGCGGTCGAGCACCGTGCCACCATACTCGTAGGCGAGCCCGACGCCGCCTTTAACGCCGAGGGTGCGGATGATGTGCAGAGTCACGTCCTTCGCATAGACGCCCGAGGCCAGTGCCCCATCGACGCTGATGCGCCGCACTTTCGGCCGTTGAATCGCGAGGCATTGCGTGGCGAGCACGTCGCG
>JBGOUW010000625.1:0-2781 GCA_041477755.1 Binatia bacterium | reverse complement strand
ATCCGGATGACAATCCGAACCAGCAGCGATATGCGATCAGCCATCAGCGCGAGCCGAAGGCTCGCTTCGTTCTATGCTCCCGCTGTCGTATAGCTTCAAGAACGTAGCCGCGCGGCCGATGCGCAGCGTGATGTCGGCGAGTGTGATCGCGTTGGTGGTGATCGCGTGCAGTCTGTTTCTCGGGCTCATCTCCAGTCTGAAGCGGACGATGACGTCGAGCGGCGATCCGCTGAATCTGGTCGTCATGCGCAAAGGGTCGGACAACGACGGCGCGAGCTGGTTGCCGCTCGAAGCGTACCAAGCCATCCGCTTCTTCGACGGGATCGCGCGCGACAACGCCGATCAGCCGCTGGCCTCGCCGGAATTGGTGGTACAGCCGTTCTTCCACACCCTCGCCGGCGGTCGGGAGAACGTGCTCGTGCGCGGGGTCGAGCCGGTCGCCTTGGCGGTTCACAGCGGCGTGCGGATCGCCGAGGGCCGCATGTTCACGCCCAGCTCGCACGAGGCCGTGGTCGGACGGGGCGTGGCCGGCCGCTACGTCGGCACGACGCTCGGAAGCGATCTCGAGTTCGGCCACGGCACCTGGAAGGTGGTCGGGGTTCTCGATGCCGGCGGCTCGTCATTCGAGAGCGAAGTGTGGGTCGACGTGCGCGAATTGGCCAACGATGCCAAGCGACCATCGCCGTATTCCGGTCTGCGCATGCGGGCGGCCTCGGCGGCCGAGGTGGAACCATTGATGCGCCGGGTCGACGATGTTCCGCGCTTTGCGCTCCACGCGCAGCGCGAGACGGAGTACTACGCCAAGCAGTCAGAGTCGGCGAACTCGCTCTACGTATTGGTGATTGGCATCGCCGTACTCGCCGGCATCGGCGCCGGATTCGGCGCGGCGAACACGATGTACGCGTCGGTGCAGGCGCGCACCGCCGAGATCGGCACGCTGCGCGCGCTGGGCTTCTCGCGGCTGGCGATTCTTTCCGCGTTTCAAGTGGAGGCGATCGTGCTGGCGGCGATCGGATTCGCGCTCGGCGCGGTGCTCGCACTCGCGCTCTCTGCCCTGCTCGGCGTACTGCTCGGCGGCGTGGCGTTCGGCGCGGCCACGTTTACCACCAACGTCGTCAGTCTGCGCGTCACCGGGAACGACCTCGTCGCCTCACTGCTGTTGGCGGTCGCGATCGGCCTCGCGGGCGGCTTCGGCCCGGCGTGGCGCGCCGCGCGCATGCGACCGATCGAGGCGCTGCGAAAAGCATAAGGACGGCACTGATGACCGCGACCGACCCCCAACGCCACGAACGCTTGCGCGCCGATTTGGAATCGCTGCGACTCGATCGTGGCGCACCGCCGGCGCGCCGAAAGTCGACCGGCACGGGCCGCCGTCCCATTTGGATCGCCGTAGCCGTCGGACTGATTGCAATCGCCGCCGGCGGCGCGTGGTCCGTCCTCGGACGCGCGCCAACGGTCACAGTCGCCTACGCAACGATGTCGGCCCCGGGCCAAGCCGGTCCGGCTCCGGTGCTGTCGGGTTCGGGCTACATCGTGACCGGCGATCGCTACGTATCGATCGGCGTACGCGTGCCAGGTCGCATCGACCACTACTTCGTCGAGGAGGGGCAGAACGTCCGCAAAGGCGATCCGCTCGTCCAAATTGATGACCGCGACTATCGCGCCGCGATGACGCGCACCGAAGCCGGTCTTGCGGTCGCGCGCGCGAACCTCAACTTGGCCGACGCCGATCTGACGCGCGGCCGTGCCCTCCATCGGCAAGCGGTCATCTCGAAACAAGAACTCGACGTATTCGAGAACAAGGCCGCAGTGGCGCGCGCCACCATCGCGCAAATCGAAGCCGAGGTGGCGCAGGCAAAGGTCAACCTCGAGTACACCACCCTGCACGCACCGACCGACGGCGTGGTGTTGGCGAAGTTGAAAGAAGTGGGCGAGATCGCCGTGCCCGGCGGGTTCGCGGGTTCCGGCGACTTGATCCGCTTGGCCAACCTCACCGACATGCGCGCGCAAGTCGACGTCAACGAGGCCGATCTCAATCGCGTCCATATGGGCCAAGCCGCCCAAGTGACGCCCGACGCGTTTTCCGACGCACACTATGCGGCGCACGTGGTGAAACTCTACCCCCAAGTCGATCGACAGAAGGGTACCCTGCGCATCGAGGTCCACATCCTGCAGCCGGACGCGCGTCTACTGCCCGACATGAGCGCGCGCATCACCTTCCTCGCCGAGGCGACACCGCACGCTGCGGAGAAGCCGGCTGTGCTGGTGCCCGCGGCGGCCGTACGGCGCGATGCGCAGGGCAATCTGTTCGTATGGGTGGTGAGTGACGAGCACGCGCATCGCACGCCGATCGAGACCGCCGGCGAAGTCGGCGATCGCACACGCGTCGCCAGCGGTCTCAAAGGCGGCGAGGCGGTCGTGATCTCCGACGACACCGCCGTGCGCGACGGCGCCCGCGTGCGACTGGCCAGCTAAACAGGAATGCAAAAGCGGGTTAGCTAGAACCCGACGTGGACGCCACCCTTTGGGACGCTGCCCGGCGGGGTGACCTGGAACGCGTTGAGCGGCTGGGTGTTGGTGCCGATGTCCTTCGAGTAGCTCGCGCCGGGCGGCTGATCGGGGGCGCCGACAACCAGGCCCGCGGTTCGTGCCGTGCGTGCCACCTTCCCGACTTGGCTCGCGCTGTCGGTCGGCGACAGTAGTTGCCCCTTCACCGCGGCGTGGGCGCTGCCGAGACTGTCGTGACCGCCGGTGCCAACGATGTCGAGTCCTTCGAGGTAT
>JBGOUW010000297.1:0-6397 GCA_041477755.1 Binatia bacterium | reverse complement strand
CTTAGCCGCGAGCCGGCTCGGGTATGACGCGGTCGGAGTTGAGCCCTCGCAGGATGCCGCGGACTACGCGCACCGCACCTACGGCGTCGAGGTCTTCAACGGACCGATTCAAGATGTTCCGTACGAGGCGGAGAGCTTCGACGTCATCACGCTGGCGGACGTCATCGAGCACTTCAGCGATCCCGCGGTGGTGCTCGATCGACTCCATCGGCTGCTCCGTCCGAATGGCCACTTGGTTCTGCTCACGCCGGACTTTGGCAGCGTGGTGGCGCGCGTGATGGGACGGCATTGGTGGGCGTTGCTCGATGATCACTACTTCTATTTCTCACGGCAGACCTTGCCGCGTTTTTTGGGACAGCATGGGTTTTCGAGCGAACGACTGCAGTCCTTTGGACGGGCATTTCCGATTCACCATTGGGTCTTCAAACTGTCGCAGTACAGCGAAGGCACCTATCGCGCATGCGACCGGGTGGTGCGCGCGCTGGGCCTGGCCGAGGTCGAGGTGCCACTCAATTTCGGCGATCAGATGGCGTGCGTCGCATCCCGTGTGTCGCTCGCCACGCAATCGGGAGCGACGAGTTGAGAGGGAAAATGGCAACCCACGCAACGGTACACCTTGAAGAGCTGGCAGCCCCTGCCGCACGCGGCAGCCTCGAGCCGGTCGCACCGCGCTGGCAGCGCGATGTGTTGCAGCGCATCCCGTGGTCGCTGCGGCGCTGGTTCGACCCACACCACTATCCCCGCTATCGCTTTGTGTGCGAGGCGGCGGCGCGGGTGCGAGCCGGCGAGGTCGTGCTCGATGCCGGGGCCGGCGAGTGTCCGTTCAAGCCGCTGTTCGCGCACGCGCGTTACCTCGGTGTCGACAGCCGCGTGGGCGACGACGAGTGGGACTACTCGCGGCTCGGCTTGGTGTCCGATCTGTTTCATCTCGGCCTGCGCCCGGGCAGTGTCGACAATGCACTGTGCAACGACGTCTTGGAGCACGTGCCCGATCCAGCGGGGTTGATCGTCGCGCTCTACGAAGTGTTGAAGCCCGGTGGCAATTTGTTTCTATCGGCGCCGCAGGGGTGGGGACAGCACCAGAACCCGCACGATTACTTCCGCTTCACTTCCCACGCCCTGCGCATGCTGTTCGAGCGCGCCGGCTTCGAGGTGCAGTACATCCGGCCGCTTGGTGGCTTCTTCTACTACCTCGCCAATCGCATCCAGATGTTGCCGATCATGCTGTTCCCGCCGGCGCGCCACCAGTGGATCGAATGGGTGCGGCTGCCGTTCAAGCTATTGGCGACCGGTGTGTTTGGCGTCGTGATCCCCCTCATGCTGATGCCGCTCGATCGACTCGATACAGACAAGAACACCACGCTGACTTACGCCTGTTGGTGCCGCAAACCGTCTGCACCCCGGCCTACGGAGTGAGAGACATGTACAAGGAGCAATCGGTGGCGACTCACGATGCAGCAAATGGAAGCGGACCGGCGGCGGCCACCGCGGCGGGAGCGCGGCCGGGCGTGGTGGTCGTGATGCCGGCATACAACGCGGCGCGCACGCTGAAGATGACGTACGCGGAGCTGCCGCACGACTCCGTCGACATGGTCATTCTGGTCGACGACGGCAGCACGGACGACACCGTGGCCGTTGCGCGCGAGCTCAATCTCAAACTGTTTCTGCACGACCGCAACTACGGCTACGGTGCGAATCAGAAAACGTGTTACGCCGAGGCGCTGCGGGCCGGGGCCGAGATCATCGTGATGGTGCACCCCGACTATCAGTACGATCCGCGTTTGCTGCCGGACATCGTCCACCCCATCCAACGAGGCGAGGCGGATGTCGTGCTGGGTTCGCGCCTCAAGAGCGGCTCGGCGCTCAGCGGCGGGATGCCCTGGTGGAAGTACATCTCGAATCGATTTCTCACCGGCGTGGAGAACTGGGTGTTCGGCCTGCATCTGTCCGAGTACCATACCGGCTACCGCGCATATCGTCGGGAGGTGTTGGAGACAGTGAACTTCCGGCTCAATGCCGACAAGTTCATCTTCGATCAAGAGATCGTGGCGCAGATTGTCGATGCGGGCTTTCGCATCGCCGAGGTGCCGGTGCCGACGCGCTACTTCGCCGAGGCCTCGTCAGCCAGTTTGCTGGCGAGTATCCGCTACGGGTGCGGCATTCTGTGGCTAGTCGGGCGCTACCTGCTCCACCGCGCCGGCTGGTGGCGGCAGCGGCAGTTCCAAAGCCTGCGCAACCGGTATCGTGCGGCCGCGTGATCTAACCATCATGTTGGCGAAACACCACGAAGCGCCGCTGCCGGAGGCGGTCAGCGTCGCACCGAGCGCGTCGGCGGACGCGATACCCTTGCCCGTCGCGCGCCGCACCACAGCGGCGACCGCGTGGCGGATTTGGTTGCCGATTCCGCTGCTCTTCCTCTTGCTCGACGTAACCTTCAATCTGTACTTCTGGCGAATCCCGAAGCTCACCGGTAAATCCGCCGACTACGGCTATCAGTTTCTCGTAGATCTGCACCGTCTCCATCAGCCGCCGCCACCCGCCACCGTTCGCGTACTGGCAGTCGGCAGCTCGGTGTCGGGCTCGTTCGATCAGTTTCAGATCCAGCGATTGTTGGCGACGCAGCATCCGGAGGTGCCCGTCGAGGTGCATCGGCTGCTGTTGCCGGGCATCAAGCCCTCGGACTACCGCCTGTTCTTTGATGCCGAGCGCGACGAAATTCGCCCGGACGTTGTCGTGCTCATGTTCAATCTCGTTGATTTTCTGAATCCCAGCTTCGAGCGTGGGCTGAAGCAGCAGGTGCGCTACGTGCTTCCGCCGTTGGCCACACTGCGCGAACGTGCTGAGTATCTCTCGACCGCGTCGGCTAAGCTCGACCTCGTGTTCGCCGAGAGCAGCAACCTGTACCGCTACCGCAAACTTGTACGCTCGTCGTTGCAAGACCACGTCAAACTGCTCATCCGCTGGCTGCGCGGCCCGTCGCCGCGTGATGGGTATGGCGGCTATTCGGATGGCTACATGCGGCAGCGATTCGGCCTCCCGCTGGCGGCCGACGCCGCCGACCGGTTCGACTACTATGTGCACCCGGAGTGGCTCCGACAGCACGGGCGCGTCACACTTCGGTTCACGCTCGACGGACAAGCGGTCGCCGAGCGCGTCGAAACCGAGGCCGGCTGGAACGCGCTCACACTCACGCCGACCGGGCGCGCCCCACATCTGCTCGAAGTCGCCGCCGACAGCGCCTGGAATCCGCGCGCCGGAGGCCTTGACAACGACGTTCGGCTGCTCGGTGTGCGCGTGCGGCAGGCACCGCCGGCGAGCGCAACGACGCACGTGGTTCCGTGTCGCTATCCGCCGGTGGACGAAGGTGAGCCGGATGATTTCCTGCGGGTCGGCGCCGCGACAGGACCGGAGTTCGTGGCGGGCTGGGAGGCCTCGTTGCGAGGTCGTGGCGACTTCGCCCATCGGTTTCGGCGCTATCACGATGCCAAGCTCGCCGTGCGCGACGAGATCTTTACGCCGACCGGCGAGTACGCCGCACTCGAGCGCCTGGTGCGAAGCTTTTCGGCAAACGGCACGGCCGTGGTGCTGGTGAACAGTCCGGAGAGTCCGCTCATTCTCGGCGAGTACGAGTCGAGCGCGTACTATCGCGATTACGTGGCGTTCTTCACCCGATTGGCGACACAGGTTCCTCACGCGACCTTCCGCAATCTGAGTAGCGCGCTCCCGGTGGAAGACTTCAACGATTGGCACCACGTCAATTTCGTCGGGACGATCAAGATGGCGCCGACGTATGCCGAGTCGGTGGCAGCGGCGCTCGCCGATGGGTGGCCGCGGTCATAGCCCATGCTCTTCAACTCGCTCGCGTTTCTCTGCTTTCTCCCCGCGGTCCTGATCGGCGTAGGTTTCCTGCCAGGAACGTGGCGCAACCGATTCTTGCTGGCCGCGGGGTATGTCTTCTACGGCAGTTGGGATTGGCGATTTCTCTGCCTACTGTGGTTGTCCACCATAATCGATTTCACCGCGGGCCGGCTGATCTACTCGGCGCGCGACGTGCGCACACGCAAGCTGGTGCTGATCGCGAGTCTGTCGGCGAACCTGACAATTCTCGGGTTCTTCAAGTACTGCAATTTCTTCGTCGGCTCCGCCGTTGGCCTGCTGCACGCGCTCGGGCTGCATGCGTCGGCGCCGATGCTATCGATCGTCTTGCCGATCGGCATCTCGTTCTACACGTTCCAGTCCATGTCGTACGTGATCGACGTCTATCGTAACGAGATCAAGCCGGCGAAGCGCCTTTGGGACTACGCCGTCTACGTGGCGTACTTTCCGCAGCTGGTCGCCGGCCCGATCGAACGTGCGGGGCACCTGCTACCACAGATCATCGCGCCCGCGCGCGTGACGGCCGAGCGCATCAACACGGGCTTGTTGCTGATGCTTCTCGGCTTCACCAAGAAGACACTGATCGCCGACCTCTTGGCGCCGGAGGTGGATCGGATCTTTGCCGACCCGAGGCACATGAGCTCGGGTATGCTGCTGCGTGGCGCGTACTTCTTCACCTTTCAGATCTACTGCGACTTTTCCGGCTACACCGACATCGCGCGCGGCGTCAGCGAGCTGCTCGGCATCCGGCTGCGGCTCAACTTCGATCAGCCGTACTTGGCGCAATCAATCACCGAGTTCTGGCGGCGATGGCACATGTCACTGTCAGCGTGGCTGCGCGACTACTTGTACATCCCGCTCGGCGGCAACCGCTCCGGCGACTGGGCGACATACCGCAATCTGATGCTGACGATGTTGATCGGTGGCCTGTGGCACGGTGCCAGCTGGACGTTCGTGGTGTGGGGCGGCCTGCATGGCGTCTACCTGTCGGTCGAGCGCATGCTCGGTATCCGTGCGACCTCGGCGGCGACGAGAAGCGTCGCGTTTCGGGTGGGACGCACCCTGCTGACCTTCCATCTGGTGGTGCTGGCGTGGATTGTTTTTCGCGCGCCCGATTTTGCGACGGCGTTTCACTACCTCACCGGCCTTGCGCGGCTGACGCACCTGTCGGCCGTGGGGCCGTGGCCGGTGATCGTCGCCGCGGCAATTCTGATCATCGACCTGCCGCAGTCGATCTCCGGCGATCATGTGGTGTTTTTGCGACTGCCGTGGTGGGTGCAGTCGCCGGCCTATGCCGTGCTGTGCTTCGCGATGCTGCTCTATGGTGGTGGCGAAGTCCCGTTCATTTACTTTCAGTTCTAACCGGGAGACGGCGCTGCGATGTATACCGACGCATGCGTGCCTAGGTGATGCGCAACTCGGAAATCGACTCGGATCGCGCTGCTCATCGGGGCAATGAGCACATGCGGATCGGTGTGGAAACGCTGCAAGGCACAAGGGCCGACAACGTTGGCGGCACGACGCTGGCGATCGGCGGTGGTGCGATTGGTGATGCCGTCGCGATGCTGATCCAGAAGCTGCGCGACCGCTACCGTGAGGTTGCGGTTCTTGATCCGAGGAAGGTGTGACGCATACGATGCCGGCGGGCGGCGACATCCGCGAAGGCTTCCGCACGAGTCACCGGTACCGCATCTCGGCGGAGGTCTACGAGGACTTTTTGGCCGCCTATCGGGACACCAACCCGATGCACACCGACGACGAGTTTGCACGGCGTCACGGTTTTCCAGACAGAGTGATGCACGGGACGATCTTGAACGGATTCATCTCGCACTTTGTGGGCGTGCATTTCCCGGGCGGTGCCGTGCTTTTGCACTCGGTCAACACTCAGTACAAGACGCCGTGCCATTTGGGCGATCAGATCGACATCGAGGCCACCGTAACCCAGGTGGCTGAGTCGGTGCGCGTATTGACGATGGAGATGGTGCTCCGGAACGTCACGCGCGACCGCATTGCCGCGAAGGCCAAGGTACAGGTCGGGCTGCTCTGATGCGCGTGCTGATCACCGGTGGTAGTGGAGGCATCGGCCGAGCGCTTGTCGATCGGCTGGCGAGTGAGGGGCACGAGATCACCTTTACGTATTGCCGCAACCAGGCGCCGGCTGCGGAGGCGGCGAGCCGGACCGGGGCGGAACACGTTCACTACGACGAATCGTCGATCGACTCGGTCGCCGCGCTCACGGCGCGTGTTCGCGCGGGCGCATTCGATGGGCTGGTGAACAATGCTGCGCAGGTGTGGCGGCGGCAACTGTTGCTGAAGACCGACGTCGAGGCGTTTGTCGGGTACCAGGTTGCGGCGATGCGCGGCGTGTTCGCGCTTAGCTATGCGTTTGCCGAGGAAGCCAAACGTCGTCAGACGCCCGGCGCGATTGTGAACGTCTTGTCCTCGGTGACGTTGGGCATCCCGCCGGCCAAGCTGACGCCGTATGTGACGAGCAAGTACGCCCTACTCGGACTGACCCGCT
>JBGOUW010000577.1:0-3139 GCA_041477755.1 Binatia bacterium | reverse complement strand
GTGATTCGTGTCGAGGGCGATCCGTCTTGCGCTGCTTTCGACGACGACGCTTCAAAGCCATTCGAATCGGGCCAATCGTAACGAGCGCGGTGTCCGCCGACTCGGCGCATCTGTCTAACCACCGCCCGATGGCTGGTCAAGTCGGAGCGGCTGGACTGTCGGGGCCGGACCGTTGCGACAGTCGCACACATGGCCGTGCGATCGCGACGATCAGCCGCGCATCACTCGTGTTCCCCACCGCTCTTTGTTATGCGTGGCGGCAGGCCACCTCCGCACGAGTCACCGCCACGAGTCCTGCCATGCTTGCCACGCAGTTGCTGTTTGTCATCGGAAAGGGTGGGGTGGGCAAGACCACGGTGGCGGCGGCGCTGGCGCGTGGTGCGGCGCAGCGCGGGCGTCGCGTGCTGGTAGTGGAGACGGCGAGCGACGGACGGCTCGCGGCGCTCTTCGGTGTTGACGGGCTCGGGGCGGAACCGCAGCGGTTGGCGGCGCGCATCGCCGCCGTGCGCATCGATTCGCGGCAACTGGTCGAAGCGTACTTTACGCGCCTGTTGCGCGTCCCGCTGCTGGCGCGTCGCTTGTTGGCGAGCACGTCGTTCAAGGCGCTCACTGCAGCGGCGCCAGGCGTGACCGAGTTTCTCATCCTCGAACGTTTGCTCGGATGGGTGGAACCGAGCGGATTATTGGCGCGTCGCATCTATGACGTGGTGATCGTCGACGGCCCGGCGACCGGGCACGCGCTGGCGTTGCTGCGTACCCCCCGCAACCTGGCGAGCATGGTGCCCGGCGGCCCGATCGGGACCACCGCACGCCGGCTGTTGGCGTTGCTGGGCGACGGCGCACGTACGCGCGTGGTGTTGGTGACGATTCCAGAAGAGCTCGCGATCAACGAAACCCTCGAAGCGCACGCGGTGCTGGTGGGCGATCTCGCGCTGCGGGTCGAACGGCCAGTCCTCAATCGCGTCTTCCCACGCGGCTTCTCGCGCGCCGATGGCGCGACCTTGTCCGCGACGCCAGATGGCGCAACCGCCGGCGAGGGTCCACTGCTGGCCGCCGCGCGGTTTCGGATCGCCGCCCGCCGCGATGCCGAGCGCCACGCCGGTCGGCTGCGCCGCGCCCTCGGCGCCTCACCGATCGTGCTGCCGCAGATCTGCACCGCCGCACTCGCTGCTCCACAGCTCGATCTACCCGCGCGGCGATTGTGCAACGTGCTGCTGTCGTCGTGAGCCCTGGTTGGAAGATTTGCCATGCGTGAACAGCACGACTCACGGACGCGGCCGCCGAACCTCCTGCGTAAACGGCTGCTGGTGTGCGTTGGCTCTGGCGGTGTGGGCAAGACGACGGTGGCGGCGGCGCTCGGCGTGGCCGCGGCGCTCCAGCAGCGGCGCAGCGCGGTAATCACCTTCGATCCGGCGCGCCGGCTCAAGGACGCGCTCGCGTTGCCGCGCCTCTCCACTGAGCCGCATCGCGTCCCGCTCGACGCGGGCAGCGCGCCGCTCGATGCAATGGCGCTCGATACCAAACGCACCTTCGACGCAGTGGTGCGTCGCTTCGCGCCGTCGCCCGAGACCGCCGAGCGGATTCTCGCCAATCGGCTCTATCAGCAACTCTCCGACGAACTCGGCGGATCGGCCGAATACATGGCGATGGAGACGCTGCACGCGCTGATGCAGCAAGCGCATTACCAACTCGTCGTCGTCGATACGCCGCCGAGCGCGCATGCACGCGATCTACTGGCGGCGCCGACGCGGCTGGGTGAATTGCTCGCTTCGCGCGCGGTCACGTTTCTCAAATCGCCCGGTGCGTTGCTTGGAGCCACCGGTTCGAGCGCGGCGCGATTGGCGATGGGGGCGCTGCTCAAAGTGCTCGAACGCTGGACTGGAATGCGTCTGCTGGCGGATCTCGCGGAGTTCATCGACGGGTTCGAGACCATGCTCGCCGGCTTTCAAACCCGCGCAGCGGAAGTCGAACGCTGGCTGCGCGCACCGTCGACTGCCTTTGTGCTCGTCACCACGCCGGAGCCGGACGCGATCGCGACAACGATCGAATTCTATCGCGAGCTGTGCGCGGCGCACTTTCATGTGGCGGGGGTGGTGGCGAATCGAGTCCTTGCCTTCCCGCGTCTCGATGCGGCGGCGAGCGCAGAAGGTCCGTGGGCGCCGGCCTTGCGCACCAAGCTACTCGCGAACTACGCCGATCTCCACACGCTGTCGCGTCGCGATCGCGGTACGCTGTTGGAACTGCACAACGCGACCGGCTTGCCGTTGTTGGCGGCAGTGCCGATGCTGAGCGAGTCACCGAACTCGCTCGCGGCGTTGCAGCGTTTTGCGGCGTACCTGGCGCCAGACGGGTGGTCAGATGCGGCCGGCCGTTGAGTGGTGCGGGCCCGGGCTCGCCTTCTTGCGCGGAGCGGCGGGCTTCGGCGCGCTGGCGGCCAGCAAGCGATCGAGCTTCATGTTGAGATTCACCAAGCTGCCCTGCAACGTCTCGATCTTGGTCAGCAGCTTGCTGTAGTCGGCGCGCGACGGGAGGTTGAGGAGGGCGAGGAACGTTTGCATGTTACGATCAATTTGCCCCTTGGTTTGCGCCGCGCGCCGGATGGTCTTGGCGACACCGTCGCTGACGGCGCGGTTGCGGAAGAGTTCTTCGAGGATTTGCCCGGCGGTCTCTTCGCCGCGTTCGAAAAGCCACTGTAAGAGACCGGTCGGTTCGTGCGAGGTTTTGGCTGACATGGATTTACTCTATAGTGACGCGGCGCACAGGGCGTCAACATGCAATGGTTCGAAGCGGTGAGTGCTTTCTACGGGCTGCAGTGGGTCGCGCCGCAGCTCGATGCGGTGTCGGTGGTGATGACGCTGCTGGTGATCAACATCTGCAACGCCTGCATGGCGCGTCTGCTCGCGTATAACAACGGCTACAACAAGAACTGGTGGACGGGGCTCGGCTTCGTCTTCGGCATCTGGGCGGTGGCGATCGTGATGGTGTTGCCGAAGCGTAGTTCGTGAGTCGTGATTCGTGCTCGTGACTCGTGAGTCGTCGGATCCTTTCACGATTCCGCGATCACATAGGCTACCGCAAACGCCGCGGTGTGCGTCAACGATAGGTGGAAGCGCGTGATGCCGAGGCGCTCCGCCTGCTG
>JBGOUW010000312.1:0-6127 GCA_041477755.1 Binatia bacterium | reverse complement strand
GTTGATGGCCAGACGACTAGCCTCGACATTGTAGCCGTGACCCCAGTAGGGGCGCGCGATGGTGTAGCCAATCTCGCCGACGCGCCACAGACGGCTGACCAGGCGCAAGTCGATGGCGCCGATGACGCGCCCGATGTCGCACAGTTCGACCGCAAACGTGCGCAAGCCGTCGTGCTCTTCCATGCAGCGGCGAATGTAGAGCGCGCTATCGCGCCGGCTGCGATGGGGATCCCACTCGACGTAGCGCGTGATCTCGGGATCGGCGGCGTATGCGAAGACGGCCTCGACATCGGTCAGGCTAAACGAGCGCAAGCGTACCCGCTCGCCCTCCAGCAGCGTGACCGCGGGAATGTCCTCGGAACGCGTCAGGCGGACCTCCGCGGACAGGGCCTCACACGTAACCGACGGAAGCTAAGTGCTCGGCGACCAACACCGACCCCTTGGCCGCGCCCATCTTGGTGTTGTGCGAGACCAGCACGAATTTGAGGCCGTTCTCGATGGCGTGGTCGGCGCGCACGCGGCCGACGCTGGTGGCCATGCCGCCATCGACGTCGCGATCCAGACGCGGCTGCGGCCGGAACGGATCGTCGTGCACGATGATCAACTTGCGCGGCGCCGATGGTAAGCCGAGCTGCGCCAACTCGCCGCCGAACTCCCGCATGGCTTGCTTTGCGGCTTCGACGCTGCACGGTCGCTCGGTCGAGATCACCACCGATTCCGTGTGGCCTTCGATCACCGCTGCGCGCGTACAAGTGGCGCTCACCGGGAACGGCGCGGCAACGATCTCGCCCTCGACCAGTCGGCCGAGAATTTTGCCCGTCTCCTTCGCCACCTTTTCTTCTTCGCCGTGAATGTACGGGATGATGTTGTCGACGATGTCGAGCGCCATCTCTCCGGGCGAACGGCCGGCTCCCGATAAACCTTGCATCGACGTCATGAAGCAGCGCGTGATGCCGAAGGCGTCGTAGAGTGGCTTGAGTGCGATCACCATCCCGATGGTGGTGCAGTTCGGCAGCGGAGTGATGAACCCTTTCCAACCATGGCCGCGTCGTTGCAAATCGAGCAGCCCAATGTGATCGAAGTTCACCCCGGGCACGAGCAAGGGTACGTCTTCGTGGTAGCGGAACGCCGATGCGTTGCTCACCACTGGTGTCGTGGCGGCATACTTCGGTTCGAGCTCGCGGGCGATGTCGGACTCGACGGCGCTGAAGACCAGATCGATCCCCTTCAGTTCCAGTTCGGCGGCGTTCTGCACCGGCAGGTGCAACATCGCGTCAGGGGGTTCCTCGTTGCACCACCAGCGGCGGGCGCCGGTGGCGGGGTCGCGGATGGCTTGCGCGTATGTCTTGCCGGCCGAGCGCGAAGAGGCGGCGAGCGCCGCCACCTCGAACCACGGGTGCCGATCGAGCGCGACCAGGAACTGCTGTCCGGCGATGCCGGTTGCGCCGACTACGGCGACTTTCTTCTTCACGGGCGATGCTCCTCCTGCCAGTCTGCTGCCCATCAGGATAAACGCGAGCGGTGCGCAGTTGTCAACGGGAATCGGGCGGCGTTCTACGAGAGTTGGCACGAGGGAGCCAAGGGGGAGCCGCCGTGAAGCCACAGCGATGAAGCACCGCGTTGACTCGCCTTGGCGCGGATCGTACAGACGCGGGCCAGCAGCAGAGCTATGGGCGCATTGCAGAACAAGATCGCAGTAATCACCGGTGGGGCGTCGGGCATCGGCCGCGCGACGGCCGAACGATTCGCCGCAGAGGGCGCGACGGTGGTGATCGGCGACGTGCAGGACGGTGTCGCCGTGGTGCGGAGTATCACCGATGCGGATGGCAGCGCGTTCTTCCTCCGCACGGATGTCACAGACAGCGCGCAGGTGCGCGCGTTGATCGCGGCGACTGAGTCGCGCCACGGCCGCCTCGATGTGCTGGTGGCCGCAGCGGGTATCGGCGGTGGCAGCGCGACGACGGTCGACTACAGCGAAGCTGATTTCGATCGTGTGATTGCCGTCAACTTGCGTGGCGTGTTCCTCGCCATGAAGCATGGGCTGTCGGCGATGCAGCGAGTGGGGCAGGGGGCAATCGTCAACATCGCCTCCGTCCTGGGGCTCGTCGGCTTGCCGCGTACACCGGGCTACTCGGCGGCAAAAGGTGGTGTGATCCAACTCACTCGCACTGCCGCGGTGGAGTATGCGCAGCAAGGTATTCGTGTGAACTGCATTTGCCCCGGCGTGATCGACACGCCGATGGCGCGCGCGGCGGGTGAACTGGCGATGCAGCAGTTCGCCACATTGCAGCCGCTCGGTCGCCTCGGTACCGCTGCCGAGGTCGCGGCGGCAGCCGTGTTCCTCGCCAGCGATCAGGCGGCGTTCGTCACTGGCGCCGCCTTCGTCATTGACGGCGGGTTCACCGCGCAGTAACGAGGCATCATTGCATCGAGTCTTTGGCTGGCCGGAACTTTCTCGACAAGCGGAAACGATTCTGTTTAGATGCGCGACGCTTTGACCCAATCGCAAATTCATCCGGCGCCCGCTTCGCGGCGCGACGGAGCGGATAGGGAGCAGGCAGTCATGGGCGATTTCACCGCAGCGTACGTACGGCGTGCGCTCGAGCCGCGATTGCAGGGACACGGCACCATCGAAGTGAAGAAGTCCGGCCAGTGGGGGGTCACTATCGTGCATCGCTACGTCAGCGAGTGGAACGGTCGCGAGGTATCGATGCCGATCGCGCAACTGCGCCCCAACGGTAAGATGACGCAACTCTATTGGAAGCGTGCGAACGGGCGGTGGACCGCATACGAGAGCAACGCCCACGGGCCATTTGTCGATTCGCTCGACGGCTGTCTGAAGGAGATCGATATCGATCGCTGGGGCTGCTTCTGGGGCTGATCTCGCCGTCTTCGTTCCCGGCCACATGACGTGACAGGAGGAGTGGAATGCCAGCGATGAAGTTCGGGCTGTTCTTCCCGCAAGTCGGGATTCCGTTCCCGCTCATCCGTGAGCGCGCGCAACTCGCCGACCGCCTCGGCTACGACTCGATCTTTTTCGTCGATCACATGTGGAGCCGCGGCCTGCCGGATATGGATCACCTCGAAGCGTGGACGGTGATGTCGGCGACCGCCGCCATCACCGAGCGCCTGAAAATCGGCACGCTGGTGTTGTGCAACTCGTACCGCAACCCGGCGTTGCTTGCGAAGATGGCGGCGAGCCTCGACGCCGTCAGCAACGGCCGCTTGATCTTCGGTATCGGCGCGGGATGGATGGATGAAGAGTATCGTGCCTATGGCTATCCATTCCCATCGGTGCGCACGCGCATCGAGCAGCTGGACGAAGGCCTAGAGATCATCAAGCGGATGTTCCGCGAACCACGTGCGACGTTTCAGGGCAAGTACTACGCGGTCGCGGATGCAGCGAACAATCCAAAGCCGGCGCAGCAACCGCATCCGCCGATCCTGATTGGTGGTGCCGGAGAGAAACGCCTGCTGCGCGTAGTCGCACGCCACGCCGACAGCTGGAACTGCCCCAACAACGTGGCCACCGAGTTACCCCACAAGCTCGACGTGCTGCGCGAGCACTGCGCGACCATCAAGCGCGATCCTAACGAGATTGAGGTTTCCGAGCAGTGCGTCGTGGTGCTCGGCAAAGACGACGCCGACTTCAAACAGAAGTGGGAATTCGCCACCCGCGCGCTCGGTCGCGTCTTCGATCTCGACAAGACCGCCTTCCGCGGCACGCCGCAGCAGGTCGCCGACCAGCTCCATAAACGCCGCGAACAGGGCGTAACGTTCTTCACCATGCTGTTCGGTGATTTTCATCGGCCCGAGACCTTGGAACTGTTCGCCGAGAGAGTCGCGCCAGCCTGCCGGTGACCGACAGCGTTCCCTGAGCCCCTCGCCAGTTGCCAAGTGGACATCTCGATTGTCGTCCCGACGCTGAACGAAGAAACCACGCTCGCGGTAACGTTGGCGCACGCACGCGCGCCTGCTGTGCGCGAGATCATCGTCGTCGACGGCGGCAGCACAGACGCGACTCGCGTCGTTGCCACCGCTGCCGATCGCGTCCTGAGCGCGCCGCGTGGCCGCGCCGCGCAGATGAACGCCGGCGCCGCCGTCGCCTCTGGTGAGGTGCTGCTCTTTCTGCACGCCGACACGTTGCTGCCGGCTGGGTTCGATGTCGCCGTGGTAGCGGCCCTCTCGAACGACGCCGTCGTCGGTGGCCGCTTTGACGTCGCGCTGGTGCCCAGCGCTCCGTTGCTGCGCATCGTCGGCGCACTGATCAACCTGCGCTCGCGCCTCAGCCGCATCGCCACTGGTGATCAGTCGATGTTCGTCCGCCGTCGGGTGTTCGAAGATCTGGGCGGGTTTCCATTGATTCCGCTGATGGAGGATCTCGCCTTCAGCCGAGCGATGAAGTACCGCGGCCGCGTTGCCTGCCTCCGGATGAAGGTTGCGACCTCGTCGCGGCGTTGGGTCACGGACGGCGTGATCCGCACCGTCGTGCTGATGTGGTGGCTGCGCTTGCTGTACTTCTGCGGCGTCTCGCCGGCGCGTTTGCGCCGCATTTACCCCGACACGCGCTGACGGGAGTTGCCGCGTCGATCGACCTACGCTAAGCGCTCGCGCCGTGACCGACGACGAGCGCGAGGAATGGTGGCTCGGTGGCCAGCGGGTATCGTGGCGCGATCTGCTGACGGCAATCGCGTGGCTGACCGCACTGCCGGTCGGGCACGTCGCCCGCGCTCGCGAGGGACCCTCGGCGCTATTCTATCCCGTTGTCGGCTTGGCCCTGGGCGCGTGCTGGGCGTTGTGCGATCGCGCAGCGGGTGCCGTTATGCCGGCGCTACCACGTGCGCTGCTGGTGCTTGTGGTGTGGCTCGTCGCGACCGGCGGTCGCTATGCGACTGGCGTCGCGCGCACATGCGCGGCGCTGGTCAGCAGCAACCGGCGACGAGCCCTCGAATCGATGGCAGGCCAAACGCTCACGCTGTCCGGCTGCATTGGGATGCTTTTGATGCTCGCGGTGCAATTGCGGAGCTTGGTGGTGCTGGATCGCTTGCGGTTGCCGGCGCTGCTGTATGCGCCGATGTTGGCGGCGTGGAGCGTGGTCGTGTTGGTGCATGGCTCGCGTGCGGCGCGGATGGACGGCCGCCGCGTGAAGTACGCCCCAGACGTCAGCTTCCGCGAATTCGCCGTTGCGAGCGTCATCACGTTCGGCGTGCTGTTCTCGGTGTCGCAGGCCGTCGGTATTTTGGTTGGGGTCGTCGTCGGGGCGGCAATCGTGGGGATTCGAGTGGGGCTGCACGGTTGGCTCGACGGACTTACCGAGGCCGCCGTGCGCGCCAGTGCTGACATCACATTCACGATTACGCTGGCGTTGTTCGCGGCGTTCCCTGCCGCAAGTTGAGCGAATGCCCCTACTCTCGCTGATGAATCCTTGACTTCCCCAAGTGAAGGTGAGACCATCCGCCCGCTTTTGGGCTTTTGAGCAGCCGACTCGCGGAGGAGAGGCCATGTCGATAGGAATGCACGGTCAACGGACTGGATTCGGGATGCGGCTGCTTGCGGTGGCAGTGTCGTGCGCCATGGTGGGCGCGCCGGCGCTCGCCGCGAGCCGGGCGACTCTGGGCGGTAAGATTGTCAATGCCGCGGGAAAGCCAGTGAGTGGCGCCACGGTGCTCGTGCTGCGGCCGGGCACCGATTCGGTGCTGTTCACAGCCACCAGCGGAGATAACGGGCTGTACGCCATTGAGGGCGTCGCAGTTGGTATCTACAACGTTAAGGTAGAAGCGCCCGCCCCTCTGCGCGGCGACACGGTAAAGGCCGAGCTGGGAGAGAAGGGCCTCGTCGTCAACTGGCGTCTGTCGGCCAACGACAAGGCTGCGGCGATCGCGGTTCCCGGCAAAGTTGGCGGCGAAGAGAGTGAGTTGTGCTCCCCGGTGCAAATCGGCGAGTACGAAATCAACCGCTGCTACTTGATCGGCGGCGTGGCCCTAGTTGGCCTCGGCGTCGGCCTCGGTGTCGGATTGAGCGGCGGTGGCGGTGGTGGCGGCGAGAGCAACACCCCGACGATCACCGGCACACGGCCGACCGTAACAACCACCAGCACACGCGTTGCGACCCCAACCACGACCGGATC
>JBGOUW010000114.1:0-11346 GCA_041477755.1 Binatia bacterium | reverse complement strand
GCTGCTGGCGATCGGGACGACGTTGGGGGTCTACCCCATCGCCGGAGTCGTGCCGGTGGCCAAGGACAGCGGCGCGCGGGTCGTCATCATCAACGCGGAGCCGACCGCGATGGATCACGTGGCCGACGCCGTGATTCGCGGCCAGATCGGCAGCATCTTGCCGCAGCTTGTCGAGTGATGCGGATGAGGGGCTCGCGCAGGCTCTCTAGAAGAGGGCCCTCGATACGTTCGCTTCGCTCACTACTCGGGCAAACGGGTATTGAAATGAAACGAGAAGAAATCCGTTTCCCCGAGTAGCAGCGCTGAGTAGAAGCCGAAGGCTTCGTATCGAAGGGCTGCGTATCGAGGGGCTTCTGCGCTCTTGGCGCAGCGCTTCACCTGACACTGAGGATCTCGTCAAACCCCGCGCGCAGATCGGTCATCAACCGGTCGGCATCGGGTACCGCGGCGGGATCGATGCGGACGCCGATCTGAGCGATGCCATCGTAGCTGAACAGAGTGATGTTGACGGCGGCACCGGCGGGCGGGGCGAAGGGAAACATGCGCTCGATGCGTGCCCCGCTCATGTAGACTGGGAACGGCGGACCGGGCACATTGCTGGTGACAAAGTCGATGGCCTTCATCATCCCGCCCGTGATCCGCGTCGCTGCGGTCTCGCCCAGCAGGTTGATCGCGGCCGTGATCTCTTCAATCCAGCCGAGCGCCGGTTCGTTGCGCTGCCCGCGCACCAGCGCGCCGATGGCTTGCACGCGTTTGCGCGGATCGTCGATGTCCATCGGTACGGAAAAGCGCGCCGGCACGAACTGGTTGCCGGCGACGGTGCTGCGGTCGTCTTTCCCCCGGATATTGATCGGCATGCTCATGCGCAGCGCCGCGATCTTCCGGCGCCGGGTTCGGTGATGACGCGACAGCCCGCCGGCAACGGCCGCGACGAACACGTCGTTTAGCGTTCCACCGGCAGCCTGCGCGGCGCGCTTCATCGCATCGAGCGGTACTTCCAAAACCTCGAAACGCACGCCGAGCGAGCGCGCGCGCCACAGCGGACTCAGCGGCTCGGACACCGGCCGCAGCAACTGCGCCACCGATTCGAGCGTCTCAACCACTTCGCCGGCGCCAGCGATCGGGTGGCCAGCCAAATGAGTGATGCCGCGGCTAAGCGCCGCCGCACCTCGGCGCGCGCGCTCCAAGCTCATGCCGAGGCGATGGCGCATCGCCTCGCCGAGGTGCGCGATCTCGCCCGATGGCTCAGCGGTCCATAGAGCAGGAGTCGCTGCTCGCTTCGACCGCGCCGACGATGCCGTTTCGGCGCGATCGTTGCGCGACCGTTCGACGAGCCCCTCGGTCATCCGCACCATGCCGACTCCGTCGGTCATCGCGTGGTGGATCTTGAGAATCACACCGAAACGCCCGGCTTCGAGACCCTCGACCGCATACAGCTCCCACAACGGCCGGTCCTTGTCGAAAGCCTGCATGGCCATCGGTGCCGCCATGTCGAGCAGATCGCGGATGGTCCCGGAACCAGGCACTCGGAGGCGCCGGACGTGATAGGCCAGATCGAAGTATGGATCGCGCTCCCAGCGCGGCGGTGCCACGCCGAGCGGGTCTTCGATCACGCGTTGGCGCAGTCGCGGCACGTGGTGCAAGGTCCGTTCGAGCGTGGCGGCGAAGCCGGCCTGGTCCGGCGCGCGATCCAACACCCACACACTCAGCACCGTCGAGCGCAGCAACGGATCGCGTTCGATGTGCCACATGAGCGCGTCGCTGCCGTTCATCCAGTCGTCGTAGATGACCTGGCGGCGCGTGGACTTCTTCGGAACGGATGTCTTGCTCATACCGAGTCCCTCGTCGACGGTGTGAAGATCTTCCCTCTAGCACGGCGTGCCGCTAGTGTCGTGTCTCGCACATCTCAGTACCATCGGATCGCGCAAATCGATCGAGTGGACGTTCTGTCACCCTCGCCCGTTGGGAGGGCAGGGGTGAGGGCCAAGCGAGTCCGGCGGTGCGTGCGTGTCTGCCCTCACCCCTCACCCTGACCCTCTCCCAGAGGGAGAGGGAACCCACATTGCGGCGCGCTTCATCCTTGCGTACGGTGCGGACATTTTGCGAGACACGACACTAACAGCACTCACGCGAGCGGAGTGCGAAAATCATCCGCGCTATGCGCCGAGCGACAGGACCGTGCGGATGCCGCGACCGGCCTTCAAATCGTTCATGGCCGTGTTGATGTCGGCGAGCGGGCGGCGGGCGGTGATCAGGGCTTCCAGATCGAGTTGGCCGGCCTGCCAGAGAGCGACTAGACGCGGAATCTCGCGCAGCGAGTTCGAGCTGCCCAGCGCGCAGCCGAGCAGTTTTTTCTCGCTGACGACGAAGAGCGCCGGCATCGCGATGGTGACGGCGTCGTCGATCGGCGGCGCGCCGACGCAGACCGTTGTGCCGCCGGCGCGTGTCGCGGCCAACCCGGCTTGAATCAAGTCGCCGCGACCGACCGCGTCGAAGGCGTAGTCGACGCCGACCTCGGTGAGTTGCATTGCACGCGCGATCACGTCTTCCGCCTTCGGATCGACCAGGTCGGTAGCGCCGAAACGAACCGCCATTGCGCGCCGCTCTGCCAACGGATCGGAGGCGATGATGCGCGCCGCGCCCGCCAGCCGCGCCCCTTGCACGATTGAGAGGCCAATGCCGCCGAGTCCCATGACCAACACCGTGGCGCCTTCCTCGACGCGCGCCGTATTGAGCACCGCACCGACGCCGGTTTGCACGGCGCAGCCGATGACACAGGCGACATCGAGTGGCACCTCGGCGGGAATTTTCACCGCACCGGTGGCTTGTGTGACGACGTACTCGGCAAAGGCGCCCAGGCCGACGCCGCGGTAGACCGTCTGGCCGTCGAGCGCGAGACCGGTCGAGCCATCGGGGAACGTGTTGGTCTGAATCGCACTGGCGTTGACGCACACCGTCGGTTCGCCGCGGACGCACCAGTAGCACGTCCCGCACGGCGGACACGGAGTGAGGACCACGTGATCGCCGACGCGAAGGTCGACGACGCCGGGACCAACCGCATCGACCTCGCCCGCGGCTTCGTGCCCGAGCACGATCGGCAGCGGGCTCGGAAATGTCCCATCGACGATGCTGAGATCGGAATGACACACGCCGCAGTGGCGGACGCGCACGCGCACCTGTCCGACACCCGGCTCGTCGATGGTGATGTCGCGCACGCGCAACGGCTGGCCGGGCGCTTCGAACAAAGCGGCCTTCATCGCGCTCACCCAGCGAGGCCGTAAAAGCGGCGGGCGTTAGCGCCGGCGATTTTAGCGCGCACTGCTTCACTGAGGTCGCGGCGCTCGCGCAGCGGCTTGGTGCTGTTGGGCCAGGCGCCGTCCCAGTGCGGATAGTCGCTGGCGTACATGATGAAATCGGGTCCGAGGATGTCGGCGACGGCGGGGAGAATCGGCTCCTCCGGTTCGCAGCTCACCCAGACGTTGCCGCGTTCGATGTACTGGCGCGGCTCATGTCGCCAGCCATTCGGAATCCAGTCAGCGCGCTTTTCGTAGTGCTCGTGCAAGCGGTCGATGAAGTACGGCACCCAGCCGACACCGGCTTCGAGAAACGCGACCCGCAACTTCGGGTGACGATCGAACACGCCGCCGGAGATCAGCGCCGTCATCGCCGTCATCTGGTCGAACGGAAAACTCACGCAGTGCACTTGGATGTAGTTGTCGAAGCGATCGACGCCGATCTTCGGCAGATGAATGCCGGGCGCACCGTGGACGCCGAGCGGCATGTCGAGATCGACGGCGGCGGCGTAGAGCGGATCAAGGTCTGGGTGATCAAGGTTGCGCGTCTTCAGGGCCGGCGGAACCATCGCGCAGACCAGGCCGTGATCTTTCGCTTGGCGCAGAATTCGAACCGCCTCGTCAACGTATTCCGCCGGCAGCACGGCAACGCCGTAGAAGCGCCCGTTGCCGCGCCGGCACCAATCCGCGATCCATTCGTTGTAGAGCTCCGCAAATCCGGTGGCGACGGTGCGCGACTCGATGCTGGGAGCACGGAGGCCGAAACTCGGAAAGAACACCATGCGGTCGATGCCGTCACGATCGGCATCGGCGAGCGTGCCCTCGGGTGTGAACGGGTTGATGCCCTCGGCCTTGCTGAGACCGTGCTCGGGCGGACAGCCGGCGCCGGGTCCCTTGTCTTCGGGATAGCGGCGGCCCTCGGTGCGAATCTCGGGGATCACGCCTTGATGCAGTGTGAACGAGTCCGGCCAGCGCCGCAGACACTCGCGGCCTAGCTCGACCTCGACAACGTGCGCATCGGCATCGACGAATTCAACGCTCATGCTCCCTGTCCCTCCGTATGATTGCGTGATCACGGCGTGCGATTGATGCGGCTAGCAACCCCGGTGAGCGAGTGCAACTGGCGGATGTGTGGTTGGCTTCGAGGTACGCCGAGAATTGTCATCCTGAGCCCAGCGAAGGATCTCTCCGTAGCCGCGCGGCAGGAAGAGAGATTCTTCGCCTTCGGCTCAGAATGACCTGACTGGGTTGATTGGTCGTTCCCAAGCTGACCCATCACCAGGGCGGGGCAGGGGCTTTGCACAAAAACCCACAACAGTGGGTCCGTCATACCGGCGAAAGCCGGTATCCAGGCGGGGCGTGGGGTGCGATCCTGGATTCCGGCTTTCGCCGGAATGACGAGTGGGGAGGCCGCTCCACCCTTGCGCAAAGCCCTGGGCGCAGAAGACTCGGCGCCACCGGTCGTGGTACATCTCTTCGCCACGGAGGTGGCGATGGACTTCAACATTCCCGCGGACATTCAAAAGAAGCTGGCCGAACTCGACGACTTCATCGCGCGGGAGATCAAGCCGCTCGAACGCGAGCACATGCAGTTCTTCGATCATCGCCGCGAGTACGCGCGCACTGACTGGGATCATGGTGGCCAGCCGCGCAAAGAATGGGAGACGCTGCTCGCCGAGATGCGCCGGCGCGCCGACGCCGCGGGTCATCTGCGCTACGCGTTGCCGCCGGAACTCGGCGGGCAGGGGGCATCGAACTTGGCGATGGCGATCGTGCGCGAGCATCTCGCGGCAAAGGGTTTGGGGCTGCACAACGACCTGCAGAATGAGTCGTCGATCGTCGGCAACTTCCCGGTCGTTCACATGATGCGCGAGTTCGGTACGCCGGAACAGAAGAAGGAATTTCTCCCCGGCTTGATCACCGGTACCCATCGCTTGGGGTTTGGACTGACCGAACCGGACCACGGCAGCGACGCGACGTGGTTGGAGACGACGGCCGTGCGCGACGGCGGCGACTGGATCATCAATGGCCAGAAGCGTTTCAATTCGGGTCTGCACAGCGCCAACTACGACATGATTTTCGCCCGTACTTCCGGAAGGCCCGGCGACGGCGAAGGCATCACGTGCTTCATCGTCCCGACCAACACGCCCGGCTTCAGCGTCGACTTCATGTGGTGGACCTTCAACATGCCGAGCGACCACGCCGAGGTCACGCTGACCAACGTGCGGGTGCCGCACCGCGCGATCTTCGGCGAAGAGGCCAAGGGACTCGCCCTCGCGCAGCACTTCGTGCACGAGAATCGTATCCGCCAAGCGGCGTCGGGTGTCGGCGCGGCGCAGTACTGCATCAACGAAAGCGTCGCCTACGCCAAGCAACGCATCGTCTTCGGCAAACCGCTGTGGCTGAACCAGGCGATTCAGTTCCCGCTCGCCGAGTTGCAGACCGAGTGCGAGATGGTCCGCACCCTTGTCTACAAGACCGCCTGGCAACTCGATCAGCGTCATCGCATGGAAGTCACCGACAAGGTATCGATGTGCAACTACCGCGCGAACCGGCTCGTCTGCGAAGCTGCCGACACCGCGATCCAAGTTCACGGCGGCATCGGCTACACCCGCCACAAGCCGTTCGAGCACATCTATCGCCATCACCGCCGCTACCGGATCACTGAAGGCTCCGACGAAATTCAGATTCGTCGCGTCGCCGGCATTATGTTCGGTCGGCAGGCGAAGCGGGCGTGATGCCCGGACGGAGAACGAAGCGATGACTGAGACACGACGAATCGGCGCACTGCCAACCGGCTATCCGCGGATGTTGCCGCCAGCGGATACCGCCATCCACACTGCCGCGAGCGGTCTCGTTGCAGGTGCGGTTTGGATTCCTGTCCGCGACGGGGAACTACCGGCTTATCGCGCGATGCCGGCGGGCGGCGGTCCACATCCTATTCTCTTGGTCGTGCAGGAAGTATTCGGGGTCGACGAGTATCTGCAGGACGTGTGCCGGCGCGCGGCGCGCGAGGGTTTCCTCGCCATCGCGCCCGAATTGTATGCGCGCCAAGGGAAGCCAGGCGAGGTTACGAGTCGCGAGGATCTCTTCAGGATCGTGCTGTCGGTAGCCGACGCGCAGGTGCTCGCTGATCTCGATGCGTGCGTGGAATGGGCGCAGCAGAGCGGTGAGGGCGACGCGCGAGTGGGGATTGCCGGCTTCTGTTGGGGCGGACGGATCGTGTGGCTGTATGCGGCCCACACGCGAAAGTTGAAGGCGGGCGTTGCCTGGTACGGGCGATTGGTCGGTGACACCGATCCGCTGCACCCGAAGCATCCGCTCGACGTTGCCGACGCGATCCAAGTGCCGGTGCTCGGCCTCTACGGCAGCGAAGACCAAGGCATCCCGCTCGACACCGTCGATCAGATGAAAGCGAAACTCGCTGCGGCGAACAGCGCGTCGGAATTCGTGGTCTACGAAGGCGCCCCGCACGCGTTCCACGCCGACTACCGGCCGAGCTACAAACCGGACGCTGCCGCCGACGGCTGGTCGCGCATGCTTGCCTGGCTGCGCCGCCACGGCGCGGCGTGACCGCCGTGTTGGGCGCGTGCTAAGAGCCGCGTGTGTGTAGGGTACGCTGATGTCTGCGGGCGGTGTCGTTTCTTTGACCGATCCGACCGATCTGCCCGATCTGTCCGGCGACTACGCTGTGCCGCGCGAGCGCATCGATGAGTTTCAGCTCAAGGGACACACCATCTTGCGGGCGGTGGCATCTCCGCACGAGGTGGCGGCGTACCGGCCGGCGATCGAGACGGCCGCGCTTCAACACAAGCGGGAGACCCGGCCGATCGAAGAGCGCGACACCTACGGCAAGGCCTTTCTCCAAGTCACGAATCTGTGGCGCGTGGATGAAGCGGTGCGCCGCTTCGTCTTCGCCCGCCGCTTCGCCAAGATTGCGGCCGAGCTGCTCGGCGTCGGCGGCGTCCGCCTGTATCACGACCAGGCGCTGTTCAAGGAGCCGTACGGCGGACGTACCCCGTGGCATCAGGATCAGTACTACTGGCCGTTCGACACCGATCAGACCATCACGATGTGGATGCCGCTCGTCGATGTCCCGATCGAGATCGGCAGCATGACCTTCGCGTCCGGCAGCTATCGCTTCGGCTACCTCGGCAGCTATGCGATTTCGGATGAATCCGAGACCGCCTTTGAGAAAATGATCACCGAGCACAAGCTGCCGATTGAGACTCACGGCGCGGCGGTCGCAGGCGATGCGACCTTCCATCGCGGCTGGACTTTGCACAGCGCAGCGCCCAATCCGACCGAGGTGATGCGTTCGGTCATGACGGTGATCTACTTTGCCGACGGCATGCGCGTGGCTGAACCGCAAACGCCGGGGCAGCAATTCGATCTGCACATCTGGTTGCCAGGTCTGAAACCCGGGGACATCGCCGCCAGTCCGATCAATCCGCTGCTGTATCGATCAACAGGCGAGTAGATTGAGCTTGCGGTTGGTCGCAGCGCAAACGCGAATGAGAGTGGCGAGTGATGGCCCGTTCCTGTCGGGCAGTGCGGATCGCTTTGACGAGTGGTTTCATCTTCCCATTGACTTCGTGTCGCCTGATCCGCGCGTTGCTGTGCGCCGCGCCCGACCCACGGAGTTCGAGCGCATCTATGATGTGGTCGACGAGGCATTCGCGACGAAGCGCCCTCGAGCGTTGTACGATTGGCTGTACCGGCGTAACCCGCATGGGGTGGCGCGCTGCTGGGTCGTGGTCGAAGAAGCCACGGGTCGGCTGGTCGCCACTCAGGCCGGTTGCCCCTGGCCACTCGCGTCCGGGCCCCGACCCGTCGCTGCGCTCCTCAGCGCCGACTGGGTGATCGCGGCGGATTGGCGAGGGCGAGGGATCAACGAAGTGCGCCGCGGTGCGCGCGGCGCGCATCCGTGGGACCACGCGAGTGTTCGTATCGGATGGCCCAATGCGCGGTCGCGGGTCGCGACGCGTAGGAGCAGCTTTGGCGACCAGGTGCACGGTCCGATTCCGCGAGCGGTGTTCCCCCTGCGGCCGGCGGAGTATCTGCGTCGCCGCGGCTGGCCGCGGCGGCTCTCGGCGGTGGTGGGCCGCATCACCGATTCGACGTTGGCCACTTGGACGACGCTCCGTCTCGATCGCCAGTTCGGCGGCACGATCGAGCCGATTCAACAATTCGATTCGGGATACGACGCGGTGACCGAGCGCTGCATGCTTTGGGAGGGATACTGGTTGCCGCATGATGCGGCGTTTTTGAACTGGCGCTACTTCGACCATCCAGTGTTCGAGTACCGCGGGTGTGCTGCGATCGTCGATGGTGCACCGGTCGGCTACTGCGTTGTAAAGGTCGGTGGCGAGCGGGCGTGGTTGGCGGAACTTGCCGCGCCGTCGACGCGGGTCGCCGGGGCGCTCGTGCATTGGGCCATTGCCGTTGCCCGCGAGGCCGGTTGCACGCATCTGACCGTCTATGCCCCGCCCCGTTGGCGGCATTGGCCGTTGCTCGGCCGCGTTGGGTTTGTGCGGGCATCCTCGAATCTCTTCATATCGCTGTTCGCAAGTAGCGAACCCGACTGCCACGATCTCGCTGGTTGGCAATTCCTCGCAGGCGACATCGATGGTTTGTAGTGCAGGCCGAGTCGTTTTGTGGATCGCACTGGCGCTCACCACCATTGGCGCCGAATTCGGCACTGCCCGCGCCGAACCGTGGACGCGCAGCTACATCAACAAGCTGCCGGATTCCGCGTTCGCGGCGATCGAGACGACTCCCAACGGGAAAAAGGTCCGCCATCTCCCACATCACGATCACAACGGCCGGGTTGACCTGCCGCACGTTCGCAACGGGTTGAGTCGCTTGCCGCAAGTGAAATGGACCGATCCGCAGCGCGCCGGCTCGGCGCGCGAGCATCTCAGGGCGCATCTCCAAAACGAGCTACCGATGACCCCACGGGCTGACTGACGGAGTCGTGAGGCCGAAACAAAAGGGGCGACGCATGCGTCGCCCCTACGAGATCAGAAGGATGTGAGAAAGCGGGTGCTCTAACCCACCGCTCTCATCTGGCGCAGCTCGTCGGAAATCGGCATACGCTCGAACACGCGCATGATCTCTTCCTTCGACGCGGCGAAGACGGCGCCATTCGATGGGACGGCTTCGGTGCGCATCCATGCGGGCAGGTCGTTGTCCTCCGGGCCGAAGCCGGCGCGGCGGTTGAACTCCCACTCGTCCTGCATGCAGTGCCAGCCGATATCGGCCGCCTGCTCGAAGGTCAGTGAGCCGCCGTACATGCAATTGAAGAGCGTCCGAATGTCCTCGATGGTTGGCTGCTGAAATTGACAGAAGCCGCTCGAATCGCACAACGCGTTGATCAGCTGCGATTCCTGCGAGGCCTTGGCCCCGTCGGCGACGGGCATGACGATCAGGCCGGCGGTGTGATCCGCGCCCATCGCGCTGGTGGCGTAGGTGATGCCGGTGGCGTTGAGAGTGCGCGGCTCCCACGCCGGGACGCCTTGCCCGCGAATCGCCGGGACGCGCGCGGCGTTGAAGCGCTTGCCGACGGCGACCACGCCGCGTCCGATGGTCTCGGCCAGCGGATCGCCTTTGTCGACTTTGTCGAGCAGCGCAATCGCCCCGTCGGCATCGCCGAACTTGAGCGCGCCGCAGTCCATCGCCAGACCGATCGCGCCACCGGTCTCGATCGTGTCCAAGCCCAACTCGTCGCACAACCGGTCCATTTGAGCGACCTTGTCGATATCGCCGATCCCGCAGTTCGAGCCACACAGGGCAAGGGTTTCGAACTCGAGTGCCGAGGTCACGTACTTGCCGTCGGCGTCGTGCACGATGTTGGAGCACTTGACGATGCAGCCGGTCATGCAGTGATGCATACCGCCGCCGCGGCTGGCGAAGTTGGCGACGATCTTCGCGCCGTCGAGGGCGTCGGCACCTTCGAACTGCATCTCGCGCCGATTGCGAGTGGGGAACGTGCTCATCATGTTGGCGAGCGGCACCGTGGTCGAGGTGCCGAACTGGAACAGCTGCGCACCGGCTAGGTATTCCTTGCTGAGGTTGGCGATGTAGGTCTTGAAGGTCGCGGTATCCTTCGCGAGCCGCGCCTTGGTTCCTTCGTCGTCGACGGCGATGGCCTTCAATCCTTTGGCGCCCATCGCGGCACCGAGACCGCCGCGCGCGGCATGGCGTGCGGGATGACGATGCCCTTCATCGGTAAAGGCAACGCTGGCGCCGGACAGACCCAGCTCACCCGCCGGTCCGCAGAGAATGAACGCGGCCCGATTCGAGAATTGTTCGCCGAGCTTCTCCGATGCGGCGTAGGTGCGCAGTCCCTTTAACTCGGGGCACTCGCGTAGGGTGACGCCGTCCTTGTTGATCGCCACGAGATAGCGCTTCGACGAATCCTTCGCCTTGCCCTCGACGATGATGGCGCGATAGCCCAGACGCATCAGCTTCTGGCCGGCCTGGCCGCCCGAGTTCGCTTCCTTGATGCCGCCGGTTAGTGGGCTCTTCGCGCCCACGCTCATGCGGCCGGAGGTCGGGGCGACTGATCCTGACAACACGCCGGGAGCGATGATCACTTTGTTGCCCGGCCCGAGCGGATCACATTTCGGGTCGACTTCCTTGAGCAGGATCTTCGCCGATAAGGCGCGACCGCCGAGGTAGGTCCACTCGTCGGGAAAGGGTTCGTCCTTCGCGGTCAGGTCGGTCAGATTCACGCGCAGCATCTTGTCCATGGGTTCAGCCTCCGTGACGACCATCGTTAGCATGGCTGTGCGTCGTAAGGGAAGGCACTCGTTCGAGCGGTAGTGGGGTCAGTTTGAATCCCATCGACGCTTCGTGACCGTCATCCTGAGCCATCGCCAATTCTGGCGCGAAGGATCTTCTTCGTAGCGACGGAAGATTCTTCGCCGCGAAAATGCGATGGCTCAGAATGACACCGTGCGACTGCAGGGAACAAATCAAACTGACCCACTACCGTTCGAGCAGCTGCTTGAAGAAGCGGCAGCGCCCGCCTGCGGATACAGCAGCGCGG
>JBGOUW010000409.1:0-4587 GCA_041477755.1 Binatia bacterium | reverse complement strand
CGACCGCATCGTGGTGATCGAAGACGGCGAAGTGCGCGAGATCGGGCCGCACCCGGAGCTGCTCGCGCGCGGCGGGTTATATACGCAGCTGTACGAAGAGCAGTTCCGCCACATCAGCGATTCGCCACCGCGGCCAGAACCGGAAGAACGACTTCCCGCCGCCGCCCGCCGCTAGCCCCAAAGCGAAAATAAGTTGGAACCGTCGATGGACGCCGATACACGCGGATCCGAGCTTTCTGGCAAAGACCGAGAGATCCGTAAGACTCATCGAAATGCATTTGGTGATCAAGCGATGAGTCGCATCTACGTTGATCGGCGCTCATCGGCGGTTTGCCCTCTTTTTTCGGATTGAGGTTGGCTAGCCGAGTAGCTTGATCTTCGCCCAATCTTCGCATAGGATCCGAGCCATGAAGGAGGCGACGATGGAGGCGGCGTTCGAGCTACACGAAGGGTTGGTTGACGAGACCATCGAGATCCCGCTGCTCGGTGTGGTCGCGGCGGGCGAGCCGTACAAAGCGTTCGTCGTCGACGACACGTTGAGCGTGCCGGCGGCGCTGTGGGGCGGCCGCAAAGTGTTCGCGCTGCGAGTGCGCGGTACCTCGATGATCGACGAAGGGATTCACGACGGCGACTTTCTGATCGTCCAACCGTGCGAGACCGCGGAGAATGGTCAGACCGTAGTGGCCGAGATCGACGGCTGCGTGACGGTGAAGAAGTTCTTCCGCGAGTCTGACGGCGCGATCCGATTGCAGCCGGCCAATCCCGCGCTGCTCCCGCTGATCGTCCGCGGCGACAACATCTGCATCCGCGGCGTGGTGGTCGGCGTGATGCGCAAGTACGGTTTTGGCCAGCACGAATCGGCGCGGTCGGTCCGTCATCAATCACCATCGCGTCGCCCACTCGAACCGCCATCGCAACAGACTGAGGACATGTTCGAGTTTTCGCTCAACGCCATCGACGCGCAGCTCGCGCGTTGGCAGATGGTGCTGGAGCAAGCGAAGCGCGATCGCCGCCGCCGCAATCAGTTGCCGCAAATGGCGGAGTTGGGGCGCGATCTGCAGGCGCTGCGCGACTGGCTCGGCCGCACCGCCAAGCCCGGCCTGCGCCGCGCGCTGATCACCGAAGCCAACAACCTCATCCGCCGCATGCAGCGCTTCGCCCCCGCGCCGCCGCCGGGTCCGTCGGAGACGTTGCTGCATTGAGGATGACGCACGGTTGGCGATCGGCAGAAGCGAATCACAGATGGCCATTCTGAGCGCGAGTGTGGTAGTGGGGACGCCTCAAGAGGTACGGAGTGGAGGGGAGAGCGTGTCGCGGCGATCAACCAAACTGAAGAGTGCATCGCCCGACTACGCCCTCTATCTCGCCGACGCGATGGATTGGCTCGATGAGCGAGGGCCGAACTCCGTTCACGCTATTGTGACTGATCCTCCGTACGGCCTGAAGGAGTTTAGCGACAAGGAGAAGCGCAAGCTCCGCATCGGGCGCGGCGGGGTGTGGCGTATCCCGCCATCGTTTGATGGCTGCAAGCGTAGCCCGCTCCCACGGTTCACTATCCTGGACGGGTCCGACCGAGCGGCGTTGCGATCATTCTTCTCGGAGTTCGCGCGCCGGGCGCTGCGGGTACTGGTGCCGGGCGGTCACGTGATGATCGCTACGAATCCACTGCTCTCGCATCTGGTATACGTGCCCATGATGGAAGAGGGGTTTGAGAAGCGCGGCGAGATCATTCGACTTGTGCAGACATTGCGCGGCGGCGATCGCCCGAAAAACGCTCACGCAGAGTTCGCTGATGTGACGGTGATGCCGCGTTCGAGGTGGGAACCTTGGGGACTATTTCGCAAGCCATGCGAAGGCAGGGTGCAGGACAACTTGCGCAAATGGAAGACGGGTGGATTGCGTCGGGTGTCGTCAACCGATCCGTTTGCCGACGTGATCCGCTCTGCTCCGACGCGTCGAGAGGAGCGCGTGATCGCGCCGCACCCATCGCCGAAGCCGCAAGCGTTCATGCGCCAGATTGTTCGATCTGCCTTGCCGCTCGGTGAGGGCGTAGTTCTCGATCCATTCATGGGCGCGGGCTCGACCATCGCTGCCGCTTTGGCTGTCGGCTATGACAGCATCGGGATTGAATCTGACGAGCAATACTTCAGGATTGCCGAACGCGCGGTGCCTGCGCTTGCGCAGTTTGCGCCGAATGGGGCATCTTCAGCGCATGTCGCCGACCTCTTCGCCGAAGGCCCCATCCCTGCCCAAAGGTCTTGAGCCCATCCATATCGCGCGAGTCGTCGATTTCATCGAAGGGCGCGCGGCCGAGTTCGTTGACCTCTACTACGAGCAGGCAAACATCTTCAGCGCGATCATTGGGATGCTCGGAGTTCTGGGCCTCGACTCGATCAGCCCCTACAAGAAACACAAACATCCCGATGTGGCGCAGCAGCGATTTCCCGACCTTTCATTAGGGGGCAAGCTCAACCCTCCTCCAGCGACCGCTCTCGAATCGAAGGGCAGCTCGCGGCCGTGGGCGGTACAATCGCACTACGATCATCCGGGCTGGTACGTGATATGGCGCTACCACGTCGACCCGACCAAGCAGATCAAGCCCGGTCGCGAGGTCGTAGTCTGGCGAGTGGACGTGGCATCGTTCAAAAAGGAGGATTGGAAATACGAGAAGAGCAAGGCAAGCGCTGAGGGCGGCGGTCGAACGCACACCTTTGGTATCAAGCGCCCGGCCGAACAACTTCGCGACGCAGCGGCATATGCCCTGCCGAATGTCGTGCTTCGCGGCGGCAAACCGATCCTTCGGTGAAGAGTTCCAACTCAACCAGCACTCGTCACCCCTTCGCTTGTCTGCTGCTGGATGATGGATTAAGCATGCCGCCATGTTGAAGAAGATCCATCACGTTGGCATCGTGGTGCGAAATCTCGAAGCCGCGTACGCGTTCTACCGCGACACGCTCGGCCTGCCGGTCCACAAGGTGGCGACGGTTGAAGACCAAGGGGTCAAGGCGGCGCTGCTGACCATCGGCAACAGCGAGATCGAGTTGCTCGAACCGATCAACGCAAACGGCGGCGTCGCGAAATTTCTCGACAAGCGGGGCGAGGGTATTCATCACGTCTGCTTCGAAACCGACAACGTGGCGAAGGAGCTGGAAACCACGATGGCCAGAGGCATCGCGGTGCTCGACCAGGCACCGCGCAAGGGCCTCGCCGGCATGATCTGCTTCCTGCATCCAAAGGCGAGCCATGGCGTGTTGGTCGAGTACGCGCAGCCATTTCCGGAGGATCACTGAGATGGCGCTGGCGAAGAAGATCGATCACCTCGCCATCGTGGTGAAGGATTTGGACGCGGCGGTGCAGACGTTCACCGCCAACTTCGCTTTTCCGGTTGTCCGCCGCGGCGAGAATGCGCAGCTCGGGCTCCGCAACGCGTTCCTGCAAGTCGGCGACGCGCAGATCGAACTGTTCACGCCGACGAAACCGGAGAACCCAGCGACGAAGTTTCTCGCCGAGCAAGGCGAAGGGATGTACGTGCTCTCGCTCGAGGTCGACGACCTGGATCAGGCGACCCAGGCACTCACGGCGAAAGGTATCAAAGTCGGCGCGATCATGCCGGTTCCCGACGGCCGGCTCGCCTTCATCAGCCCCAAAGCTACGCACGGCGTGTTGCTGCAGTTCATTGAGCGGAAGAAGTAGGCAGATGGGAAAACTCGACGGGAAGATCGCGTTGGTGACCGGAAGTTCGCGCGGGATTGGGCGCGGGATTGCGCTCGAATTCGCGCGCGAAGGCGCCGACGTGGCGGTGAACTACCGGCGCGATGAGGCGGCGGCGAAGGAAACGGTGCGCGCGATCGAAGCGCTCGGCCGCAAGGCGATCGCAATCCAAGCCGACGTAGCGGAGTGGCCGCAGGTGCAGGCGCTGGTCGCGCGCGCGCTCGGTCACTTCGGCCGGCTCGACATCGTCGTGGCCAACTCCGGCGTGGCCTCCCGCGTGCAGTCGGTGTGGGACCTCGACGTTGAGCATTGGCACAAGGTCATCGGCGTCAACCTGCACGGTGTCTTCTACACCTGTAAAGCCACCGCGAAGCACCTCGTTGATCGCGGGCAAGGCAGTATCATCCTGATCTCCTCGATCGGCGCCGATGCGTGCGGCCCGATGGGGGCGCCGTATTACTGCGCCAAGGCAGCGGTGAACGCGCTGACCAAATCGCTGGCGAAGGAATGCGCCCCGTCGCGCGTGCGCGTGAACTGCATCGCGCCAGGGCTGATCATGAGCGACATGGGCGAGAAGATGGTCAAGTTTTACGGCGACGCCTTGGTTGCCGGCATCCCGCTCGGCCGGCCCGGGCAACCGGAAGATATCGGCAAGGCGGCGGTCTACCTCGCCAGCGACGACGCCAGCTTCGTTACCGGGAAGATCCTGCGCGTCGATGGCGGCGCGTGGATGTGAAGTCGTGATTCGTGTTCGTGATTCGTGACTCGTGATTCGCCGGAGCGGGTCACGATGCATCATCAAGGCAATACGCAGCGCAGCGGCGATCGTGCGTCGCGCTGCGCGAAGAACTTGCCCGCTACCTTCGACTTTGGACT
>JBGOUW010000349.1:0-5490 GCA_041477755.1 Binatia bacterium | reverse complement strand
GTAGCCGCCGCGCACCAAGCCGAATGGATTGATCAGCCGCGACTCTGTCACGTCCCACTCCCATCGACTCACGCCGGGCGCACACTCGATGGCGCGCAATCCCGGCTCGCCACTGAGCTGGCGCGTGACTTCAGCGACGTCATTGTCGCGAATGGCGCGATTGAGCGCAGTGAGAGGAGCGAGGTCCGCCATGCGCGTCTCATTGCGCGGCGGGGTTGGATGTGTCAACCCGCGCGGCCGCGCGCCGCGCGGGATAGAATAGATCGAGCAGCGGTTCGGCGCGCAGCGCCAGCCGTAGCAGGCGACGGTTGCGCTGCGCCCGTCTTAGAGCACCATCGGGAAGCGCGGCCGATGGTTTGGTCCAGTCCATGCGCCGCAATGGAGCGAGCAGATCGTGCCACACGCAGCCTTCGAGCGAGAAGATGTAGACGTCGCGGGCGGCGGCAGCGGCCAGCAAGTCGGCTTCGAGACGATCCCAGTTCAACAGGCGGCCGGATTGCGAATCGTCGGCCGCGTTGACACCGCCGCCGGTGACTCCGAGTGCGATCGCGGGAGCTTCGGAAAAGTAGGCTCGGGCGCCCGCGGCCCCGAGATAGCTCGCGTACAACATGTGCACTTCGATGTCGGCGGGAATATCAACGAGTCCAAACGTGCGGCGCAGCAACGTCGATCCGGCGCGCCGCTCATCGAGCAGGTGGGGCAGGTGGTAGGTCTCGACCGCACGCCCATCGCGTCGGATCTGCTCGACCAGTTGCACATAGACGCGCTCGGCGTCGGTGACCTGCGCTGCCGTGCGGCGCCGTCGCAGCAGCGTGAGCACCCCGCGCAAGCCGCGCCGCATCAGCAGTTCGGCATCGCTGCGCGGAAACTCGATGTCGAGCCCGATGCGATGCAGACGCAATCCTTCGCGCGTGGCCCAGGCGATCGTATCCTCGTAGCGACGACGCGCGACCGCGGGATTGTCGGCGTTGAGCCAGTAGCCGTCGGCGATATCGAGCAGCAGCCACGCCGTCACCGGCACCTGGCGTCCCTCGAGCGCCCGCACAATCGCGGCGCGCTCGCTGCTGAGGTCCAACAGCCCCATCGACAGCGCGTGTCCACCGTCGGCAAGAAAGTCCGCTGCGCGGCCGTCGCGAAACAACTCGGTCAAGCGATCGGATGTCAGCTCGGTAAAGAACGTGAGGCGCGGCGGCATGGCGGATACGTGTAGCGAGGATAGCGCAGGCCTGCCAGCCCCGGCCTTGTGTCGCGCACGGCGATGAGGGTATGCGAAGACTCGTCGCGGTGGCAGACCTCGCGGAACAAGGAGCGCACGATGGCGGATGAATGGCCGACAATGGATGGGCTGTACTACAGCAGCGACAAACCCGAAGCGGTGGCTGACCGCGTCCATTTGATCACTGGCTTTGGAAACTCGACGTGTATCGAGACCGACGATGGGCTCGTCATCGTCGACGCCTGCGTGCGGGCGATGGGGCGCAAGCTGCTGACGGAGATTCGGAGCATCAGCGACCAGCCGATCCGCTACGTCATCTACACCCACGGCCACTTCGATCACGCCTTTGGAGTGTGGGCACTGCTCGACGAGGCGAAGCAACGCGGCTTACCGCGGCCCATCATTGTAGCGCACGAGAAGGTGCCGCAGCGCTTTGATCGCTATCGCGAACTCGCCGGTCAACACGACCACATCAATCGCATCCAGTTTGCGCTGCCGCCGAAGATGAAAGTGTCGGAAGAGGGTACGTTCCACTATCCCGACGTGACCTACGCCGAGCGGATGCTGCTGCGTGTCGGGGAGCTGACCCTCGAGTTACGCCACGGCATGGGCGAGACCGACGATGCGACCTGGGTGTGGATTCCCGATCGCCGGGCAGTGTGCACGGGCGATCTGTTCATCTGGTCATGTCCGAACATTGGCAATCCGTTCAAGGTGCAACGCTACGAGATCGAATGGGCCGCAGCGCTCGAAGCCATAGCGGCGGTAGATCCAGAAGGGCTCGCGCCCGGCCACGGTCCCGCGATTACCGGCGCAGCGCGCGTGCGCGAAGCCTGTCTCGAAACTGCGCGGGCACTCCGGTGGCTGCACGACGAAGTCGTGCGCCGCCTGAACGAAGGGCAGTGGGCGGAGCAGATCGTCGCTGAGGTCACCGCGCTGCCGCCGGATCTCGCATCGAAGCCGTATCTCCGGCCGGTCTACGGCTGCCCGACGTTCATCGTGCACGGCATCCTGCGCCGCTACGGTGGCTGGTTCGACGGCAACGCCGCCAATTTGTTCCCGTCGCGCACCGCGGCGATTGCGCGTGAGGTCCTGAATCTCGCCGACGGCGGCCGTCTGCTCGAACGCGCCCGCGCTTTGCGTGCAACCGACGTGCAGCTCGCGTTGCATCTCGTCGACCTGGTCATCAACGGCGGCGACCAGGCCAGGCGGAGCGACGCGCTGCAACTCAAGAGCGAGCTACTCACGGCTCGCGCTGAGATCGAACCGAGCTTCATCGCGCGTAACATCTTTCGCAACGGTGCCGCGCGCGCCGCCGAGGAGGCGCAAAGTTCGTAGCGGACCCAAATGCGTTTGCCATTCTCGGAAGTAGTTCATCCGTTTCCCCGAGTAGCCCGCGAAGCGGGCGTATCGAGGGGCTCTCTCCGAGTGCTGCTGATCGCGGCGTGCGTCAGCGCATCCGGCTGCACGTTCATCCGCTACCCCGGCTCGACCATTCGCGGCTGTGCCGGCGATGGCGGTGATCGTCAACTCACGGCAAACCCGGAAGCCGTGTCGATTGTCGCACTCGGTGACTTCGGCAGCGCGGCCGACGGACGGAGCGCCGCGGTCGGGGCCGCGCTGAAGGCATTCCTCAACACGCGAGCACTCACGCCGGCTGCCGCGCTGTTGCTCGGCGACAATTTCTACAATGCTGGGCTGATTGGCCGAGCACACTGCCCGTGGTGGGGCAGCGCAATCGATCCTGCAGCAATCAGCCGGCAGCTCGATGCGGTCATTGCGCCGTTCGAGTTCCTGCGCCAGCAGACCACCACGTACGTCGTGCCGGGCAATCACGATCACGGATGTCCACGGCTCAAGTCGTTGAAGAACGAAGCGGACATCGACCTCTTTCTGCCGCCCGCGCGCGCGTGGGGCGACCGCTGGCAGTTCCGTTCCGGATTGCCAACGGAGGCAATCGTCGGTGACTTGGTACAGATCATCTTCATCGATAGTGAACGGATGATCGAGGATGGCGACGTTCTGAGCGCGTCGGTGGATCGGATGCGCGAGTTACTATCGCACGGGTCGTATCGTTGGCGGCTGGTTGCGGGGCACCATCCGCTCTACACCAACGGACCGCACGATGGCGCGGGGTGGGCCGGCGGCATGTTGAAGGCGCTGTACTATCCCCTCCACCTGCTCGTATTCCCGCCGTTCGTCTACGGTAACGAGGGCGCGTACGAGTGGAAGTATCGTCGCTATCGTGATCGCCTGGAGCAGCTCTTCGCCGAGCATCGCATCGACGTGTTCCTCGCCGGGCATGAACACGCGCTGGAATTGCTCGCAGCCAATGGGGCAGGGCAGCCGCTGACAGTGGTATCCGGGTCCGCCGCGAAGTGCTCACCGCTCATGCGGCGATCGAATACGATCTTCTCGGCATCGAAAAACGGATTCGCGCTGTTGACCGCGACGCGACAGCGGCTCGAGGTCGAGTTCGTCGGCACGACGGCGTGCGGCGACGCTGGCGTATGTCCGCAGCCGGCGCAGTCGGGAGCGTGGCACCGTCTCTTTGGCTACGGCTTGCTGCCGGCAGCGAGTCCGATCTCGGCGGCAAGCAATTGAAGGATGGCCGGACGCGCCAGTGTCGGCAGAATCATCTCAACGCAACGGTCAGCGAGCCACGCGCTGTGCGCCTCGATCTGCAGGAGTTCTCCGACTCGTTTGTGCCTGATGGTGTCGTAGACATCGTCCCACGTGGCGAGTGTGACTCTTCGCAGCAACGCGATGACCTTTGGATTGCCGAGAGCCTCGTGGACGAGCGCCTCGGTCTTGCGCCGCTGAGTGGGCGTAGCGGTCGCCGTGAAGTGACGCAGCGGTTCATTGAGCAGCTGGCGGATGATGATACGTGCGAAATCGAGCACGAGGCGTTGATTCTGCTTGTTGACGGCGAAGGCCGTCGCTTGCTTCTGCAGCATCGGCATGAAGAGCCGGATGAAGCCCTTGATCTGTTCTTCGAGTACGCGGGCGGTGAGGGCACCGAACAACGGATTCGCCTTTTCGTAGAAGTTGACGATCGCGCTGTAGATGATGTCGGTAAACAGGCGGCGGACGAACTCCTGCTGCATCATCTTGGCGATGAGGTCCTCAGCACTCGGCGGCAACTCGGCAAGGTCACTGAGCAGCCCCTCGATATTGGCGACCAAGCCCGCATCGAGCAAACCGAGCAGTGACTCATTCTGTCGTCCGAGCCGCCGACCGGCGCGGCGCGTGTTCTCGATCAGCAGGTCCGCCACCAACTCGCGATGGATCATCCGCGTGTCCCACTCCGCGATGATTCCGCGAACCAGTTTCCCGTCGAGCACGTCTTCGACCCGTTCGCCGGCCAGCGATCGGAGTTCGTGCGCGACTGTAGTCGTCAGCGCTCGCTTGAAGGCTTTCGTGCGCAGGCGTTTGGCCCAGTAATCCTCGACGCTTGGCATCTTCATCGTACACAGCTCGCGTGGAATAGGCCCGCTGCGGAGGCGGATAGTCCAAGAGGGACGGTCGGCCTCTGGCTTCGCCCCGAATCTTACTTCGGTCGCGCGCGCTCGACGAGTCGCTCGAAGTCGCTGGTGCGCTCGGGTTCTTCGAGCAACTCGGCAAACTCGCCGACCATCCTCCTGACGTACGGCAGATCGATGCTATCGCCGTGCAGGATCAGCAAGCGTTCGATGTCGGCACGATCGCGATCGCGCCACGCCACGGCCTTGTAGATGATCAAGTCTTCCGCCAGTGCCACCGGCACGCGGACGCCTTCGACATCGAGGGGCTCGGCACGCCGCAACGCCGTGGCTTCGAACGGCAACCACGCCAAGCTCAACTCCATTGGCGTGCCGCTCGGCTGGTGACGCAGCAGCAGCACTTGATGGTCACGCGCAAATTGGGCGGCATCGTCGATGCGCCCGACAATGCGATGGCGATTGAGGACGGTGACCAGCGCGTCAACGTCGGCGCCTTCGGCCCAGACGGTAGCGTCAACGTCGTTGGTCTGTCGCACCGTGCCGCGGAGAATCACCGCGATGCCGCCGATGAGCATGTGCGGTGCGCCGAACTCGGCAAGGGCCGACGCGAGCGCATGGATGGCGTCGCGCAACTGCGGCTCAGTGGAGTCGGCCACCGTTCCGTCGCCATGCGGCCCGCAGGCGCTCCCAGCGCGTGTAGGCGAGCCGATCTTCGAGCAGGCTGCGCGGGTCGTCCGGCAGCGGCCACCCGTGCAGCCGACTAGCGAAGGCAATGAGTTGCAGCGCCTGGCT
>JBGOUW010000288.1:0-6556 GCA_041477755.1 Binatia bacterium | reverse complement strand
CTACGAATTAGTCATGCCTCTCGCGATCGAAAGCACTCCGGCGCCGCTCGAACGTGATGCCGATGGAGTAGTTCGAATCGCTGGAACGCGTGTGACCCTCGACACCGTTGTGGGAGCGTTCAACGATGGGGCAACGGCAGAAGAGATCACTTCTCAGTATCCGTCGCTGAGCTTGGCGGACACCTATGCAGTCATCGCCTACTATCTCCGCCACCCCAAAGAGACTGACGACTACATCGCCACACGCGCGTCTCACGCCGCCGCAGTGAAGACCGAGACCGAGCGCCGGTTTGATCCAGCGGGCGTTCGTAATCGGCTCCTCGCTCGCAAGTCGGCTTGATGAAGTGATCCGATTCGCCGCCGACGAGAACCTCAACGACGCGATCACACGCGGCCTGCGCCGCCGTCAGCCTGCCATCGACATCGTTCGTGTCCAGGACGCCGGACTTTCAAGCGCGGACGACCGTACGATCTTGCAATGGGCAGCGAAGCAGGGCCGCGTTCTGCTGACGCACGACGTGTCGACGATGACGAGATACGCCTACGAACGCCTCGGTAACGGCCAGCCCATGCCGGGTGTCTTCGAGGTCGGTCGCACCTCGGCCATCGCGGAAGTGATCGACGATCTCCTCTTGCTGGCGGAGTGCAGCACCGAGGGTGAGTGGGAAGGGCAGGTGCGCTACCTGCCACTCAGGTAAAGCCCCGACGAACCGAAGGGCTACATCAGAGCGGGCGACCGGGGTCGAACCGGCGACGTCCAGCTTGGGAAGCTGGCATTCTACCGCTGAATTACGCCCGCACAGGTGAGTGTCGTGCAGTGCGCCGAACGATAGGAGAACCTCCTCCGCTTGTCAACGCGCCGCGGACGTCACTTTGGACCTTGGACTCGCTTCCGTGTATCGTCCGCCGGTGCGTCGCGATATCGCTCGATTGTTTGCCGCCAGCATTGCCGCCAAGCGCGCGTTTCTGCGCCACGGTGCCCAGCCGCTGGCCGAGGCGGTGACGCTCATCGCGAGCGCGTTGCGTGGTGGACACAAGCTGCTCCTGTTCGGCAACGGGGGCAGCGCCGCCGACGCGCAGCACATCGCCGCCGAGTTCGTCAATCGCTTCAAGATCGAGCGACCGCCGCTGGCGGCGATCGCGTTGACCACCGATACATCCGCCCTGACCAGCATCGCCAACGACTACAGCTACGCCGAGGTGTTCGCGAAACAAGTGCAAGCACTTGGGCAACCGGGTGACGTCGCGCTCGCTATCTCGACGAGCGGAAATGCGCGTAGCGTCCTGCGCGGGGTCGCGGCGTGTCGCGCGCGCGGGGTGCGCACCATCGCGCTCACGGGCGGCAGCGGCGGCAAGCTGGCGCCGCGCGCCGATCTGGTGCTCTGCGTCGACAGCACCACCGAGACCGCACGCATCCAGGAAACGCACATTCTGATCGGCCACGTGATCTGCGAGTTGGTCGATCAGATGCTGTACGGCGCGCGCACCGCCCGCAAATCATGAAGCCCCGACGGCTCGATCTTCGCCGCATCAAGACCTACCCGCTCACCACGCGTGCGAGCAAAGTCGCGCTGCAAGCGCTCGCCACGCCGCCGCGGCGCGGCATGCGCATGGGGCAATTTCTCGCCGGCTTGCCCGATATTCTCGCTGCTGCGGATCTGCGCCGCGCGGCTACCACGCTTGCGGCGCGTCATCACGCCGGCAAGCGCATCGCCCTGGGCATGGGCGCGCATCCGATCAAGGTGGGGTTGAGTCCGCTCATCATTGACTTGATGCAGCGCGGGGTGCTGAGCGCGGTCGCGATGAACGGTGCCGCGATCATCCATGACTTCGAGCTGGCGTACGCCGGCGCGACCTCCGAAGACGTCGCGGCGCATCTTGCCGACGGCCGCTTCGGCATGGCCGAGGAGACCGGCCGCTTTCTCAACGATGCGATCGAGTCAGCGCGTACCGACGAGGGCCTCGGCGCTGCGGTCGGCCGCCGCATCGTGCAGGCGCGCTTACCACATCGGCGTTTCAGCATCTTGGCGGCTGGACATCGGCTGGGAATTCCAGTGACGGTTCACGTGGCTATCGGCACCGACATCATTCACATGCACCCGTCCGCCGATGGCGCGGCAATCGGTGCAGGCAGCCTGCGCGACTTTCATCTTCTCGCCGCCGTCGTCGCGCGCATGAACGGCGGCGCGTTCATCAATCTCGGCTCAGCCGTCATCATTCCGGAAGTGTTCCTCAAGGCGCTCAACCTCGCGCGCAACGTCGGCCGCCGCGTCGGCAAGCTGCTCACCATCGACATGGACTTCATCCGCCACTACCGGCCGCAGATGAATGTGGTGACGCGGCCGACGGCTGGCGGCGGTACCGGCTATCATTTCACCGGCCACCACGAGATCATGTTCCCGCTGCTGTGCGCAGCGGTGCTGGAAGAATTGAAGTAGGCGGGGGCGCTACGGCTTGCCGGATACGGCCTTGGTGCACGTGTCGCGGCACGTACGGGCAGTGGCCAGACAGTTGCGTCCTTCGGCTTGCTGTTTGCGGCTGCATGCGCCGGCACAGTCGTGCGCAGCGGCCATCCCGGGACAGGTGGCAACCGTGGCGTTGGCTGGGCAGTCGGTCAACTTCGCGCGGGCATCGCGGCACGGCTTGATGCACTCGTGGCGATGCACCTGCGCCTGGCGTTGGCAGGTCGAGAGATCTTTGCGGCACTGTAGCATGCACTGATCCGCGGCATTGGCCACGCCGCAGCCGATCAGTACCATCACCGCGGCCAGCAGCCAGTTTGGAACGATCCGCATCTTTACCCTCTCAAGCGACGGGCGGGACTCTAGCAGCAAAAGTTGCTCAGCGTAAGGCAACTCTGCGCCGTTGACGGTGTGCCGTTTCGGCAAAGTTCCGGCGCCCACTCATCGACGGCCGGGCGGCAACAGCGCAGCGTTTTGCCCGAATCACGCCGTCCGCTGTGTACGATCTCGTAGCGTAGCGTCAAAACCTTGATCACTGCACGGCATCGTCCCCGTGTGCGGTTGTCTGCGGGACACCTGGTATGTCTCTTGCGAATTCAGTCGGCTGGATTGGCAGGTGCCGCCCGATGCCTGAGCATGCGCCGGCTGCCGTAGCAGCCTCTTTTCAACTTTGCTTGGATGACGAGCAGCTCTGTCGCCGTGGTCCGATCCCGGTTTCTGTGTCCTCGCTGTCGGGGTCGGGGCTGGCCGTACTCACGTTGAAGAACCAGCCTCCCTTGCTCAATCCGTCCGACCTCATGTCTCACGGAGGCGAGGGACGTCCGCTCCGGCTCACCGCGCACATTGGTGGGCGGTCGATCGCGCTCACGGCGCAGCTCGTGTGGTCTGAGCTGGCGGGCAGCGCGGATGACGAGGTGGAATTGATCATTGATGCCACCGGCGTCAGCGACTGGCCCGCGATTGTGGCGGCGTACCGCGGAGCGGTGTGATGGCGTGGGGACTGCGACTCGCCCGCAAACGCCCGGACGCAACTCCGGACTCGCCGCCCCAAGAAGAAAAGGGCACACCTCAGCCGGTGGCGGCGCCGCAACCGCCTCAGCCGTCCGCCGCTGAACGTCCGGCGCCCCCAGCACCAACCCTCGCGGTCGGTGGCAGTCTCAATACCTTGCGCCAACGCCTGCTCGACCTCTACGGGCAGCGGTTGCCGCGCGAGGACTTCGCGGCGCAAGCGATCGACCTGATCACGAAGGCGCTGGGCGCGCCCGCGGGGGCATTGCTCGCCTACGAGCAACGTCGCGATCGTTTGGCACTCGTCGCCGGCGCCGGTCTCAGTGCGCAGGCGGCCGATGTCCTGGGTCGCGGCGCCAGCGGCCCAACATGGGACATTCCGATGCGCGGCCTCACCAACCGGCGCATCAGCGTGATCGAGTCAGCGCACCAGAATCCATTCGTGCCGCGGCCGCTGATCGAGATCAGTCCACGCCGTCTGGCGATTGCCACGTTGCCGTTCTTCCACGGCTACACTCCCGCGGGTGTGTTGGTGCTGTTTGCGAACAAGCCGCATGGCTTCACCGACGTTCAGCTGCAAGCCGTGGGACAGGCGCTGAAGGTGTGCGGCATCGCGTTCGCCGAGCTGCCGCACACGGACAGTGCGGCGGCGCCGGTAAGCAACGCCGAGCCCGCCGCGCCAACGCCGGCTGCGGCTCCCACCACGTCATCTCCGCTCGCGGACAAGCAACGCGCAGTCGATGCCCAGGAACTCCATCGCTTGCGGCAAGCGTTCGATGAGTCGTTGTGGCAACACGCGAAAGAGTTGGCCGAGGCCCGCCGTACCGCGGCCACTGCGCTCGAAGCCGAACGCGAGAAGTTTGCCACGGTCGGTGCCGCCCTCGCCAATCTCGAAGCTGAACGTGACCGCCTCGCCGGCCAGCTGTCGTCGGCGCGCGGTGAACTCGCCACGCTCGCCGACACAAGAGGCGCGCTCGACACACATCGCGGGGAAGCCCAGCGCCTGCACGCCGCGCTCTCGACGGCCAACACCGAGGTTGAACGCACCACGCTCCGCTTGCACGAAATACAGCGCGCGCATGACGACTTGGTCGAGCGTCACGAAGTGGCGGTGCGACAACACACCGAGCACACGCAGGCCGATGCCGCCGAACGCGATCGGGCCGCGGGCACGATTACGGCGCTGCGCGAGCGCTTGGCGGGGCTCGAAGCCGAGCACGCCAAGCTGCGCCAGCTCACCGACGCGCTGCAGGCGACCCACGAACAGGCGGTCGCGCAACTACAAACCATGCAAACGCGTGCGGCGACGCTACATGAACAGCTCGCCAGCCGCACCGTTGCATACGATACCCTCGATGCTCAGCAGACGGAGCTGCGTATCGTATACGACGCCTTGGTGGAACGCGCCGAAGCAGCGCAGCAGACCACGACACGGTTGCAACAGCGGCTCGACGAACAAGGTACCACCTGGCAGCGCGAAGGCACCAGCCTGCAGGAGGAACTCAAGCGTGCCGTCGATGTCGCCGATAGCTTCCGCCGCACCGTCGAGTCAGTCTCCGGTGAGCGGGATAGTCACGCTGCGGCGGCGAAGCTGGCCGAGACCCGCTTGGCGCAGATCGAGAAGACGCTGGCCGAGCTACGCGCCGAGCACACCGCTGCGCTCGCCGACGTACAGCAGGATCGCCAGCGCTTGCTTGGCGAGCTGCGGATGTGGGGCGAGCGCGAGCCCGCCTGGTCCTCCCAGTTGAAAGAGGCGGGCGCCCGCGCCGAGGCCGCCGACGCCGAGCGAACACGCACCGCCGAAGCGCTCAGCCGCCTCCAGCGCGAACACCAGCAGAGCATCGTCGATACCAGCGGACAGATCGAAACGCTGCAGAACTGGGTGGAGCGGGTGCGCGCGCAGCATGCGGAGCTGGAGGCGCGGCACGGCGCCCTTGAGGCGGCCCGTGCGGTCGTGCAGAGCGATCGCGACCAACTCGACGCGCTCTGCCAGTCGCTCCGGGCCGAGCAACAGCGCCTCGTGAGCGAGCGCGACAGTGCCCTCGCCACCCGTGACGAACGCATCACCGAGCTGCAGGCACAACTGAGCGAGGTGCAGGCGCGCTTTGAGCAGGACACCAGCCAGAAATCGTCCTCCGCCAAGCGGCTGGCAAAGGAGCGCGATGCTCTGGTGGTCGCGCGACGCGAGTTGGAGGCGGCGCTGGCCGAGCAGACCGCGCGCACACAACAACTCGCCGCCGACTTGTCCGCCGCGGTTGCGCGCCAGACCGGGCTGCGCACTGAGTTCGATCAGGCCAGCGCGCGCCATGAATACGAGGTCACGGCGCTGCGCCAGCAACTCGCCGAAACGCAGGCCACGCTCGAGGCGATTCGCCGCGATCGCGACAGCACGGTTGTCGATCGCAGCGTGACCGCTGATGCGGCGGGCCGTTTGCAGCGCGACGTTGATCATCTGCGCGCCGAGTTGGCCGCCGCTTCCGATACGCTCGCCCAGCACCGTGCCGATAGCGTTGCCGCTGAGGCGCAGCGCCGCGTCGAACTCGACGCCTTGCAGAACGAGTTGACTGCCACGCGTGCGCAGATGGCCGAGCGCGACCGCAACCTCGTCAGCGTGCGCGGTGAACTGACGCAGCTCACCGACACCGTGGGCCAGGAACGCTCGGTTCATCGCGGCGAACTGGAGCGACTCACCAGTGAGTGGGAAGCCGAGCGCGCCTCGTTGAATTCCCGCGCCGAGGAACTCGAGGCCGAACTCGAGCGGACCCGCAAGGAACACCTCGCCCTCGCCGAGGCGCTTGCGGTCGACGAGAGTCAGCCGGCCCTCGAAATCGAACGCCACGTCATCCCCGGGATCGACACCATCAGCGAGCCGGCGCTCGATGAGAGTCTCGACGACCTTCACGTCGCCGAGGATTCGGCAGCAGCCGCCGAGCCCGAGCCGGCGTCGCGGGCGCTCGCGGTTGTCGATGGTGAGCTACGCGCCGCGATGGTCGCTGGCTTGGCCGATACGGGTTGGGAGGTCGTTGACTGTGAACCGACTGAAGACGCAATCGCTCAGTTGGCCGCGCATCGTTTGGCGGGCGTTG
>JBGOUW010000564.1:0-3219 GCA_041477755.1 Binatia bacterium | reverse complement strand
GCAAGAAGCCGCGCCCGCCAGCCACCGCGCGCGTGTGCTGTCGGTCTATCAACTCGGCTTCATGGGCACGGCGCCGCTCGGCGCGCTCGAATCCGGTTTCGCCGCCGATCTGTTCGGCCCACTCGTCGCGTGCGCGCTCTCCGGCGTCGCGATGCTGGTCGTCGTGCTGATCGCGCGCAGCGTCTCGCGCGTTCCCAATATGGAGTGAGTCGGTGCGCTAGTACGGGCAGCGAGCCAGTCTGAGCCCTAGCGCCCTTACGGTAGGTGGATTGTATTGTCGCGGCACTCACGTTTGGAGCGCCGGTACGTTACCGTTCCTCCCTATTGAGCACCCGCGGATCCTCTGGCCTTCTACTTTTGGGTTCGTCCGCATTTGATGTTTGCAGTACCTTGATCCGGATCTCGTCTCCCACTTGGAGACGACGATCGATCCACTCCAAAAAGACGTAGGCTCCGTCAGCATCGCGCACAAGGCCATTGACGTTCAACGTAAGCTCCTGCTTCAATTGGCCTTCAGTCCCACAATCAGTCTTCGCTTCTAAACATCTCTTCTCGGTCAACGTGGTCATCACGGACATAACACTTTGATGTTCGGCGCCCGCCGTGCAGAGTCGTTCACCATTGAGTTCAACCTCGAATGCGACGACCGATGCATCTTCGTTCACCAGATGGCGCACCTTACTAGTGTCCGAGACGCCGACACATCCGGCGGCGAGGAACGCTGTCCCGATCAGCACGGCGCGGGCAACAGTAACTGCCACGGCTCCTGGCCTCACGCCGGCAGGCCGTAGAGCGCCGACGCGTTCTCGCCCATGATGCGGGCCTTGACCGCGGGCGTGATGTCGGTGCGCTGGCGCAGCGGCTTGGTCGAGTTGGGGAAGTCGCCGTCCCAGTGCGGGTAGTCGCTGGCGTACATGATGAAATTCGCACCCAGGGTCTCGACCGCCAACGGTACGCTCGCTTCTTCCGGCTCGCAGCTGACGTAGATCTGACCACGGGCGATGTACTCCTCCGGCTTGTGCTTGCACGCCGGCGTCAAGCGCCCGCGCTTTTCGAGGTGCTCGTGCATGCGCTCCATGAAGTACGGCACCCAACCGACGCCCGATTCGAGCAACGCGACGCGCAGCTTCGGATGACGCTCCAGCACGCCGCCGAGAATCAGTGCCGTCGACGCCACCATCATGTCGAACGGAAAGCTGACGCAGTGGACTTGGAGATAGTTGTCGAACCGGTGTGAGCCGAGGTTGGGCAGATGAATCCCCGGTGCGCCGTGAATGCCGAGCGGCATGCCGAGATCCGCGGCTGCGCTGTAGAACGGTTCGAGATCGGGATGATCGAGGTTGCGCTTCTGCAGCACGGCCGGAATCATGGTGGCAACCAGCCCGAGCTGCTTGGCTTCGCGCATGACTGCAATCGACTCGCCAACGTCTTCGATTGGGACCAAGGCAACGCCGAACAGCCGCTTGGGATTGTGCTGACAGTACTGCGCCAGCCATCGATTGTAGCGGCGCGCGACTTCGGCGGCGAATTTCTGATCGGTGAACGCCGGCAGACCGAGCGCCGCGCTGGGGAAGAACACCATTTGCTCGATGCCTTCGATGTCGGCGTCCTTCAACACGCCCTCGGGTGTGAACGGATTCGCGCCGCGATCGAGACACATACCTTCTTCGGCGCGGCAACCGGCGCCCGGTCCCGACGTTTGCGGATAACGTCGGCCCTCGATCACCAGCGCGGAACCGTCTTCCATCGATTCACTGAAACTTATCTTGTCGGGGAACCGTTGCATCAGCTCCGCCATCAGTTCGCGGCCTTCAATGATGTGGGCGTCCGCGTCGACGACTCGCATGGGAATCCTCCTGGATATTGATCCGCTCCCCCCTCAGGGGGAGAGGGAGCGGATCAGTGATTGATGCATGTGATTTATTTTTCCCCGAATGCCGCGCGCAGCGCGCGCGCCGCTTGCTGGATTGCCTTCTTGCCTTGATCCAGCATTGCGCCCATGCCGAAGAAGCCGTGGATCATGCCGTTGTAGCGCGTGAGTTGCACCGGCACGCCGGCGGCGCGCAGGCGCTCGGCGTAGCTTTCGCCCTCGTCGCGGAGCGGATCGAACTCGGCGGTGATCACCAGCGCGGGGGGCAAACCCTTCATATTCTCGGCGCGCAGCGGTGAGGCGTACGGGTTGCGCCGATCGGCATCGCCGCCGGCGTAGTGATTCCAGAACCATTTCATCGCGTCTCGGGTGAGCAGATAGCCGTCGGCGTTGTCGTGATACGACGGCGTGTCGCACGCCGCATCGGTGACCGGGTAGACAAGCAGTTGGAACTTGAGCGCAGGCTTGCCGCGATCGCGCGCGATTTGCGCGACCACGGCGGTGAGATTGCCGCCGGCGCTGTCGCCACCGATCGCCACCCGCGATGCATCGGCGCCGATGCTGGCGGCGTTTGCCGCGACCCACAGCACCGCGTGATAGGTGTCGTCGACCGCGGCTGGGTACGGGTGCTCGGGTGCGAGTCGATAGTCGACCGACATGACGATACAGCCGGTGGCATTGGCGAGCGCCCGGCACAACACGTCGTAGGTCTCGATGCTGCCGATCACCCAGCCGCCGCCGTGGAAGTACACCAACACCGGCAACGCACCGGTGCCCGCGGGCGTGTAGATGCGCACGGGGATTCCACCGACGGGGCCGGCCAGGGTGCGGTCTTCCACTTTCGCGACCGCTTCGGGCGCGCCCTGCATGGCGGCGAGGGCAGTGAATGCTTGGCGCGCCTCGGCAACCGGCAACTCGTTGAGCGGCTTGCCACCCATCGCGGCGATCTGGTCGAGCAGGGAGCGGGCTTGCGGATCGAGAGCCATGATGTCCTCCTTTTCAGTCGGAGCGCGATCTTGCATTTTTTTGAATTAAAGAACAAACGTTCGTTCGAGCACGTGGCCGACGAACGCATCACCGCGGCTCTATGGCCCGCACCCGAGCCCCTTCGACAAGCTCAGGGCTGGCTCTCTCTCGGAGGGAGAGGGAGTACGAAGATGAAGAGGAGATCGCGATGGGATTCGACTTTGGCTTGTTCTATGAAATTCCGGTCGCGGCGCCGTGGCACGCGCGCAGCGAATACGACGCCTATCACAACGTGATCAAGCAAGCCGTGCGCGGCGACGCGGTGGGCTTCTCGCACTTCTGGACGGTTGAGCATCATTTCCTGAGCGAGTTCTCGCACTGCT
>JBGOUW010000423.1:0-4468 GCA_041477755.1 Binatia bacterium | reverse complement strand
GGCGAGGCTGGCGTCGCGCGCCGAGGTGCTGAACAGAATCTCGCCGTCCAGCAGTTCCGGCGGCAACGGATCATGGTCGGTGCTGTTCACCACGCCGAGAATCTGCGGCATGCATTTCCGCTGATGCACGCAGCGGATGCCCGCATCGCACTCGGCGTCGTTCATGCACAGTTGGATCTGCCCGCCGTGCATGCCGTTGGCGCACACCCCTGCACCGGTCGAGTCGCAGTCGAGCGGCGTCGAACACGCGTTGTGCGGCGGCGTGGCGCAGCGATAGCTACCGGGACGGACGTCGATGACCGTGACCGTGCGCGCGAGCGAATTGGCGCTGTAGGCGCGTTCGCCATCCGGGGCCACCGCGATGCCGATCGGCGTCGTGCCGATGCCGTCGGAGATCGGCTTCATCGCGTTGAGGTCGACATCGTAGTCGAGTCCGGTCAGCGCGATACCGTTGGGCTCGCCGTCGACTTCGAGCAGGGTCGGCTCGTCGGCGCGCTGCTCGACTTCCGGGGGCATGGTCATCAGCAGCGGACCCTCGTAGAGGATGTCGAACGGGTTGGCGGTGCAATTGCCAGGCCCGTGTGCGGGCGGATCGTCGTTGACGATGCCGCTGCGCAGTGAATTAAAGAGCCCGAAACGATTCGAGGTGCGATCAACTGTGTATGCGATGGTGCCGTCGGCGGAGAAGTCCAATCCCGCGGGCGCGTTGCCGCCCTTGACGTCGATGAACTCCTTCACCGTGCCGGCGGTCAGATCGATCTTCGCAATGAAGGAGCGGATGATCTCGTGAAAGGACGGCTTGAAGATGTTGCGGCGGAGCGAAGCGCTGTCCGCGCCGGGAAAACCGGCGAAGGGGAACGGGAAGCGCTGCGCCTCGGGGAGGTTTTTGAAAAAGCTGCTGCGAATGAATAGCCCCTTGCCGGCGACATTTTCTTTGGTGCCCGCCACCCACACTTGGTTCGCCGTGCCTGCGGGACTGTTCGGCGGCGTCAACGCGATCACCGACATAAAATTGTAGACACCCGGCGCGGAGTTGATCGTCTCGCACGTGCTGGTATCGAGCGGGATGTCGAACGTGCGCGGGACGGTGTTGGTCGTCGCGTCGATTTCGCTGACGTGGCCGGTCGAGCTCGGTTCCTTGGTGAGATAGTGCGACAAGTAAACATGCGCACCGTCGGCGCTGACCGCGATGCCGCGCGGCGTCGCCAAGACGGGAATCGATGCAAGCTGGTGAAGGTCCGCATCCAGCACGATCAACGTATCGGTCCGCTCACAACTCACGTAAACGCGCGTACCGTCGCCGTTCAGGGCAACGCCGAACGGGGCGCAACCGAACTGCAACTGCTGCCGGATGACATTGCTCCCGTCGGCTTGGTCGAAGCGGACGATCAAATCGTCATCCTGCGCTGTGATGAACACATGCGTCGCGTCGAGCGCGAGGGTGCGAGGATTGCGGCCCACCGCGTATTCGCCGACCCTCGCCAGGCTGCTGGTCGCGATGCGCGCGGCGGTACCCGATTCCGGGTTGACGAGCCAGACCGCCGCGTTGTCGCTGCTCACCGCGATCGCGCTACTGTGTGTCGGCAGGCCATTCGAGAGCGCCACCGCAGGACCAACCACGAACACTCCGACACCGACTATGAGTGGAACCATCCACCGTTTCATGACGAGCCCCCTTCCGCGATCGAACCGACATCGCGTGTCTTAGAGGAGAGCAGTCGAAAGGGTCAAGAAAAATCGACGCGCTGCGTTGACCGCAGGGTCAAGGACGGCGGTGCGAACACGGTGAAGGAAGGGAATCGCTAGACTGAATCAGGTGCCGATGACGTCGGCTCCGCGAGCGCGGGTTGTTGCCAGGCGGGTGTCGTTGCGGGCGCGGTGACGTGAACCATCTCACCGCCGCGCAGCACGCGGAAATCGTGGCCGCTCCATCTCACAGTGTTGCCGAGAAAACTAATCAGCCACACCGCCGAGACGAAGAGATCCTTCGGTAGGACGAGCAGCATGTGAAGCGGCGTGTTGTCGGTGCGGAGGTAGCGGAAGCACATCGCACTCGCGCACCGCAGCCGTAACCCGATCACCGTTGCCGCAATGGCTAGACTGGCGGGACTGAACCCGTAGTAGAGCATGGTGAACACGGCCCACATGGTGCCGTGGGTGAACACGCTGCCAAAATAGCCGCCGGGGCGCACGGTGCGGTACGTACGGGCCCAGCGTACTTGGTGCTGAAACAGATGCGCCCAGGGGCCGACATCGAGGACCGTCTCGACCACGAGTTCGGACAACACCAGCTTCAAGCCGCGTTGAGCAACCAGGTAGCCGAGGTAGTAGTCGTCGGCGAGAAAGTTGCGGATGGCGAGAAAGCCACCGATGGCATCGAGGGTCTCGCGTCGCAGCGCCATGGTTGCGCCGAACGCGTAGCTCGGCTTCTCCACCTTGCGCGCGACCATCACGTTGGTGTCGAAGTCGGTGCTGATGAACAGCGACTCGACCAGCGTTGGGAGACCGCCTTGGCGCACCGCTTTGTACAAGCAGCTCACGACTCCGACGGCAGGATCGTGCAGCGGCGCGACCACTCGGCACAGATAGTCGGACGGCACGCGGATATCGCTATCGGCGATCACCAACACGTCGTGGTGGGCGCGCGCGTACATATTGTGCAGGTTGCTGACCTTGTAGTTCGTGCCGTACACGCGCGGGTCGATGACCAACTCGATGTCGACCGAGGGAAAGTCGCGCTGCAGTTGGCGCACCACTGCGATCGCGCTGTCGCTGGCATCGGCGACGCCGAAGACGACCTGGAACCCACCGCGATAGTCCTGTCGGCAGAAGGTCGCGAGGTTTTCGTACAGATTGACGTCGAGGCCCTTGAGCGGCTTGAGCACCGAGACGCCAGGCTGTGGTGCCGCTGCGCCGCTTGCGCGTTGGCCGTCGGCCCAGCGGAAGAACTCCCGTGCCGAGTAGAGTACGGTCAGGTAGTACCAGATAGACGCCAATACCCCGATGCCAATCACGGCTTGCAGCGCCGAGACGTGGATGAATGGTAGCATCATGGTGGCGCCCACATGGCGTGCTCGTGGCTCCCTTAACCGTCTGGTCAGCCTGCGACGCAAAAAAAAGCCGCCCGGCTCGCGGCCGGTTGGCTCCGTCAGGCTGACGTTAGGTTCCTCGTAGCGCGCGAATGTGAGCGAGTCAAATGTGCGAAGCGACCACGCGCTCAGCTTGGCCCGGTGCGACGATGTGGCCGGCGGCTCGCAAGGCGAGTGCGATGATCGTCAGCGTCGGATTGTACCCCGAACTGGTCACGAACACGCCGCCGTCAGCGTTGTAGAGGTTGTCGAAGTCGTGAAACTTCCCGAACGGATCGCACACCGACGTGTGCGGGTCGCTGCCCATGCGCACGCCACCCATGACGTGGCGCGAGTCGGGCGGCTCGTTGGGATCGTAGGGCTGGAAAAAACCGAACTGCGCGCCGGCAGCGCCGAGGATCTGCAGCATCTTCGGCTGATAGAAGGTGCGCGCGTCGCGTTCGAAGCGATGGTTTTGGTACGTCACCATCGGCACCGGCAAGCCGTACACGTCGCGCACGGTCGGATCGAGTTGCACGCGATTGGTCGGCTGCGGCGCGTCTTCAGCCTGCATCTCCAGCACCGCGATGTGGGCGGTAAACGGGCCTTCAACCAACAGCTGCTTCAATGAGAGGCCGACCAAGCGGGCGAACGCTAGCGCATCGGGTCGCAAAAACGCCTTGTTCGAGCGCATCGGTTCCGACGAGGTGCCGAATTCGATGATGCCGCCGAGCGGGACGTCCGAGCGCAAAGCCATGCCGCCTTCAGTCACGCCACGGAAGTCGGACATGCCGTTGCTGACCGAGTTGCCGCGCTCGCCGTGCAGGCGCTGCTTGAAGATGCCGACCGCGGTGGTCTGGAAGTGGTACAGCAGATGCCGGCCGAGCTGATCGCTCGAGTTGCCAAGCCCGGGCCCATCGCGATCGGAGAGCAAACACAAGCGCGCGCTCTCCACCGCGCTGGCAGCGAGGATGAAGCGATCGGCGGCGACCGATTGCACCGCACCGTCGGCGTCGGTGTACTCCACGGCCGTGATGCTGCTGCCGCTGCGCGCCAGTCGGCGGGCAAAACAATTGAAGCGCACCTGACAGTTGCCGGTGAGCAGCGCGCTGCGCAACGTCGTAACCGCCGCCGAGCCCTTCGAATTGTTGGGACAGCCAAAGCCGCTGCAGAAGCCGCAGTTGTTGCACGCCGGGCGCCCGCCGTAGGGCCGCGAGTTGACCGCCCCGGGATAGTGCATGGGGTGGTAGCCCTTCTTGCGGGCACCATCGGCGAGGGTGCGTGCGACGTACATCTCCGCCGTCGGCGGCAACGGGTACGGACCGCTGCGCGGCGACGCGAACGGATCAGCCCCCTCCCCGTCGGCGCGCCCGCTCACGCCCGACAAGTCCTCGGCCATG
>JBGOUW010000403.1:0-4677 GCA_041477755.1 Binatia bacterium | reverse complement strand
TCATGTGGTCAGCGTCTGCCGCCGGACAGAGACTGAGATCGGCGGTGCCGAGCCCGATGTTCACGGCGCGGATCAACTCGTCGACGGTCACCGACCCGTCGTGATCGCAATCGCATACGCACAACGGCGGCGTGTTCGTCAGGGTCGGGCTCGCGCTTGCCGTTGGACTCGCCGTCAAGGTTCGCGTGGCGCTCGCCTCTGCGGTCGCCGTGAGCGTCGGAGTTGAACTCGCCGTCGCGGTGTTGGTGGCGCTGGGGCTGAGCGTCGTGGTCGCCGTAACCGTCGGACTGGCAGTTGGAGTTGCGGTGTGACTCCCGGTCGGAGTCGACGTGCTACTTTGAGTGATCGTCGGCGTGGTGGTCCGCGTTGCGGTCGAGGTCACGGTGCCGGTTCGCGTCGGCGTGGGAGTGATGGTGTGGGTTGGGGTTCGAGTGCGTGTGGCCGAAGGCGTCCGGGTCGCCGCGTCGACAACGATGACGCCGTCGACCGTCGTCAGATCGGGAATCGCGTCCCCCGACGCCGCGCTGGCGATCGCCGCGCGCGCGATCAACGGGTACACACCACCGAGTGCCGTTGTCCGTGCCGTAAAGGTACAGGTGTACAGCGGACCGTCGGGAATCACTTCGGGGTTGGTGAATGACAGCACGATCGCGCGCAGCGACGTGCGGCCGAGATTGTCGGTCACCAGGCTCTTTCTGAGGTTCTTTCCGGTGGCTGGATTGACCACGCAATCATCGGTGCTCAGAACAAACGTGTCCGTATCAAAGCGGATGTCGTTCTGAACCGCAGCAACCTCGGTGCCGTGGCGTTGCAGGCTGACCACGACCTGCGCCGCGGCACCGGGAAAAGCGACGGCGCTGCCAATGATGATTTCTGGTCCCGCCCGCGGGGTCGGCGTTGGTGGTGGAGTGATGCGCCCGGTGAGGTTCAGCAACACGGAGACCGCATTGCTCGTCTGATTCGCGGTGACGACATCGAGGTAGCCATCGAAGTTGAAATCCGCAACCGCCAATGCCACCGGCGCCCCGCCCACGCTGAATGTCTGAGCCGGAGCGAATGTCCCCGTGTTGGCGCCGCGCAGGATGCTCAGCGAGCCGCCACCTTGGTCGGCGGTCGCGGCGTCAGGCAGGCCATCATTGTCGAAATCGCCGATCGCCAAGGCGCGCGGCGTGTTGCCAACGACGAACTGCACCGGGGAATTGAACGTACCGTCGCCGTTGCCCGACAGCACCAACACACGATTGGCGGCGCGGCCAGTGACGAGCAGATCGGCGAAGCCGTCGTCGTTCACATCGGCCGCTGCAATCGCCGACGGGGCAGCGACCGCTCCAATGTCGCCGAAGGCGTGGAAGCCGTCGCTCGAGTTCAAGAAGATGGCCGCTGTGCCCGGGCTGGTCCGTGCCGCGACCAGATCCGGGTCGCTGTCACCATCGAGGTCACCGGTGCTGATCGCCACCGCGTCCTGGACGAAAAACAACTGCTGCCCCACCGTGAACGTCCCGTCGCCGTTGCCACCGAACAACTCGATGCGACTCGCGCCCGCGTTGGCCACGGCGATGTCGAGGGTCGCATCGTTATCGAACGCGCCCAGCGTGAGCGCCACTGGCGCCGGCTTTGCGCCACTCAGAGTGAGCGTCGCGGACGGGGAGAAAATGAACCCCTGTCCCGTCGCGACAAAGACGGACACGGTGCCCGCCGTCATGTTCGCGATCACGAGATCGTCTAGTCCGTCATCGTTCAAGTCACCCGCGGTGATCGCCGCTGGACCGGTCCCCGTCGTCAGCGTTGCGACGACTGAGCTGAACGTCCCATCAAAGGAGCCCGCCAAGATCGAGACCGTGCTGGCGCTGTTGGCGGTTGCGAGGTCGGGGACTCCGTCGCCGTTGAAGTCGCCGACCGCGACGCCTTTCGGACCCGCCCCGGTGGCATAGGACACGGCCGGGGCAAAGCTCACCGGCACTCCACCTCGGGCGTTGGATACTGGCAGCAGAACGGCAAGGACAGCCACCGCAAGGAGGCGCGAGAGAGCGGGCAAACGCATAGACGGACCAAACACTCAGCTCCCGAGGCCCACGGCGACGCGGCTGAAGGAACTTGGATTGCAGCTGTAGACTTGCCGGAAACTGGATACATGTGTCAAGGCGAAATCTGCGGAACACCGTTCGCTGTGCCGTCTTTTCCGCGCCGTCTCTTCCGCACTGGGCGGCCGCGTCTGCTCGTGCTACCGAGCGCGCAGCGCGCCACTGGATCGCTGCGGCCAGGACTTGTTCCTCGTGCTGTATCGTCATACCCTGAGTCGCACCGAGCCGTATGTCCGCCCCCGCATGCGCGCGCCGGCGAGTGTGATTGGAGAAACCGGAAGGGTCGCAACCGTGAGCACGCTGGACTTCATCAACGGCGCCAACGCCGAGTACGTCGAAGATCTCTATCACCGGTTTCTGCAGGATCCGGCAGCGGTCGACGCGCAATGGGCGCTGTTCTTTGCCGGCTTCGAAATGGCCCGTGGCGGCAACGGCGCGGCGGCGGTCGTGGCGCCCGCAATGGCGGCCACCGCCAAACTCCCCGCGCCAGTCATCGGCGTGTTTGACCTCATCCACTCGTTCCGCGAACTCGGTCACCTAGTCGCCAACCTCGACCCGCTCGGCCACAACCAAGTGCACCATCCGTTGTTAGAGATTTCCGAGTTCGGTTTCGCCGAGAGCGACCTCGATCGCATGGTCGAGTGCGGCAACTTTCGCGCCTTCGCCACCGCCACTCTGCGCGATTTGATCGGCGCGCTGCGCGACACGTACTGCGGCACCCTCGGAGTCGAGTACATGGAGATGGCCGACAAAGAGCACCGCGATTGGTTGCGCGAGCGCATGGAGCCCACGCGCAACCGCCCGGCGCTGACCCGCGATGATCGGGTGCGCGTGCTCTCGCACCTCATCCAAGCGGAAGACTTCGAACGTTTCTTGCACACCAAGTATCCTACGGTGAAGCGTTTCTCTCTCGAAGGCAGCGAGGCACTCATCCCGATGCTGGCGGAAGTCGTCGCGGGGGCCGCCGACCTTGGGGTCGAGGAGATGGTCCTCGGTATGGCCCACCGCGGTCGCCTCAATGTGCTCGCCAACATTTTGCACAAACCGTACGAGATGATCTTCTCCGAGTTTGAAGGCACGTTTCTGCCCGCCGACATCCAGGGCGACGGTGACGTGAAGTACCATCTCGGGTACTCGCGCGATTGCACCACCGCCAGTGGCCACAAAATCCACCTCTCGCTCAGCTCCAATCCGAGCCATCTCGAAGTCGTCAATCCCGTCGTCGAAGGCATGGTGCGCGCCAAACAGAATCATCTCGGCGACCGCGAACGCAGCCGCGTGGTGCCGGTGCTGATCCACGGCGACGCCGCGTTCACCGGCGAAGGCATCGTGCCGGAAACCTTGGCGCTCTCGGAACTCGAGGCCTACGGCACCGGCGGCACGATTCACATCATCGTCGACAATCAGGTCGGCTTCACCACCGATCCGAACGACCTGCGCTTCACCCGTTACCCCAGCGATGTCGCCAAGGTCATCGGCGCACCGGTGTTTCACGTCAACGGCGACGACCCGGAGGCTGCCGTGCAAGCGGCGCGGCTCGCTATCGGCTTCCGCCAGCGTTTCAAGAAGGACGTGATCATTCACCTGGTCTGCTACCGCCGCCACGGTCACAACGAGGTCGACGATCCGACCTTCACGCAGCCGGTGATGTATCGGGAGATCGGCGCGCACCCGACCGTGCGCGCGCTTTACAGCGAACGCCTCATCCAGCCCGGCGTAGCGACGGCCGATGAAGTCGAGGCGATCACCGCCGACTTTCGCGAAGTACTCGACGCCGGGCTGATGTATAGCCGCGACTTCTCACCGCGGCAGCAGGTGTTCGCGCTCGGCGGCGTGTGGAAAGGGTTTCAGTGGGCGGGCACCGACTGGAGCGCCCACACCGCCGTACCCGGTGAACAGCTGCGACGAGTTGCCGCCGCGTTCACGCACTATCCCGACGGCTTCCACGTCCATCCGAAGGCGCAACGCTTGATGGAGGCGCGCGTACAGATGGTGACACACGGCGAGCAGATCGATTGGGCATGCGCCGAGGCGCTCGCGATCGGATCGCTGCTGCTCGAGGGCACGGCGGTGCGGCTGACGGGACAAGACAGCGGCCGCGGCACCTTCAGCCATCGGCACGCCGTGCTGCGTGACATCGAGACCAACGAGAAGCACGTCCCGCTCAATCACATCGCGGAGACGCAAGGCCGTTTCGAGATCGTCGACACGATGCTCTCGGAAGCCGCCGTGCTCGGGTTCGAGTACGGCCTCAGCTCGGCGAATCCATACGTGCTGGTGATGTGGGAAGCGCAGTTCGGCGACTTTGCCAACATGGCGCAGGTGATGATCGACCAATTCATCGCCAGCGCCGAATCCAAGTGGCAGCGCATGAACGGCATCGTGCTGCTGCTGCCGCACGGCTACGAAGGCCAGGGGCCGGAGCATTCGAGCGCCCGCCTCGAGCGCTTTCTCCAACTGTGCGCCGAGAACAACCTGCAGGTGTGCAACCTGACAACGCCGGCGCAGTACTTCCACGTACTGCGGCGGCAGATGCATCGCACCTTCCGCAAGCCGCTCATCATCATGACGCCGAAGAGTTTGCTGCGGCACCGCG
>JBGOUW010000408.1:0-4597 GCA_041477755.1 Binatia bacterium | reverse complement strand
GCCGGATTTGTCGCCACCTTTCGCCGTACCGCCGCCTTTAACGCCTTCGCTCTTCACCCGCTCGATCGCTTTGGCAAGTTGCTCGTCGCGCAAGCGCGCGGCGATTGCCTCTTTGCTCGGTGCCGGCGTGCCGGGAGCTTTCTTCGCCGGTGTCGACGCGGCCGCAACCGGCGCGGCTTTCGTTTCTGGTTTCGCCTTTACCGCCTCCCGTTTTGCCTTCGACGTATCGGCCTTGGCTTGCGCGACCGGCGTGTGAGTCGGCTCCGCCGGTTTCGGCTGCGTCGCAACCGCCACTGCCACGGCCTTCTCTTCCACCGGTTTCGGCTCTTCCTTCTTGGGCTCGGACTTGGGCTCCGGCTTCGGTGGAGGCGGCGGTTCGACCTGCTTCACTTCCTCTTTCGCCGGCGGCGGCGGCGCGGGGGGCTTCACTTCTTCCTTCGGTGGCGGAGGTGGCAGCTCCACCTTCGGCGGCGCTTCCAGTTTGCCTTTGCTGCCAGGAATCACATTGGTGCCCGCGAGTTGATCGGAGTTGACGAGATCGACGACGTATGCCGTCACGGGCCGCGGTCGCAGCGTAAAGCGGCTCGGCAGCAATGTGATCACTAACAACCCCCCGAAATGGGCGAGTGCCGACAGCAGCACCATCCAGAACAGGCCGCTGTCCCACTCCGCACGGTGCAAGATGACCGGATCGTGGCGGCTCACCGCTGTTCGGCTGGGGGTTCGGTAACCATACCCAACCGCTCCACCCCGGCACCTTTGATGGTCGCGATCACATGCGCGACGACTCCGTAGCGCACATTCTGATCCGCGCGCAGAAACACTTGCCGATCCGGCCGCTCCTTCAAGATCGCTTGCAGCTTCGGCGTGAGGTCAACTTCCTTCATCACCACGTCGTTGAGGTACACCTGCCCCTTCGGATCGATGGCGACGACGAGTTGCTGCTCTTCGCCGGTGAGCGCCGCGGCTTTGACTTTGGGTAGGTTGATGCTGACCCCTTGCTGCAGAATCGGCGCGGTCACCATGAAGATCACCAGCAGCACCAGCATGACGTCGACCAGCGGCGTCACGTTGATCTGCGCGATGCTGCCGCTGTTGCTGTCGTCGAACCCGGCCATGGTGCGCGCCTCCGCCTACTTGAGGAAGTGACGTTCGGCGATGTTCAAAAATTCGGACGCGAAGTTCTCCATGTCGGCATGCAGGACCCGGATCTGCCGGGCGAAGTAGTTATAGCCAATCAGCGCCGGAATCGCGGCGAACAGTCCCACCGCCGTCGCGATCAGGGCTTCGGAGATGCCGGGCGCGACGGCCTGAATGCTCGACGACTGCGTCGTGCTGAGACCGCGAAACGCGTTCATAATGCCCCACACGGTGCCGAACAATCCGATGAAGGGCGTGCTGCTGGCGGTGGTGGCGAGAAACGTGAGCGCGCGTTCGAGCTGCGTCAGCTCTTGATTGGTGGCGCGCTTCATCGCGCGCTCGACGTTGTCGATGCCACCCAGTTCGGTGGTAAGGCCTTCGCCGCGCGGGGTCTCGCGTTTGGCGCGCGTGAGGCGGACGAGTTCCTGGTAGCCGGCGCGAAACACCTGCGCCACCGGGCTCTGTTTCATCTCCTGACTCGCAGTGTGGATGTTGGTGAGGTTCTTGGTGTCCCAGAACATCTCGATGAAGCGCTCCGACTGCCGCCGGGCGGTGCGCACTTGGCGCAGCTTGTAGAACAAGATGCCCCAGCTAATCACCGAGAAGCTGATCAGAATGTAGAGGACGAATTGGACGACCGCGCCGGCGCCGGTGATCATCGACACCATGCTGTCCTGCCGCATCCCCCCCTCCGCCTGCGCAAGCGCCGCAGGCAGCCACACCCAAAGCATACACCGTCCTCTTCAGCGCACCGTCGCGGACGCTATTACACGCTCCCGAGCGAGTCAACGAAGCCGACGCCGAAGCGTTGCGCCGCGGGGTTTTCACCAACGTTTGCCACCGCGGTGGCTATCTCGGCCAAAAGCGAACCGAGGCCGTGCCCGCGTTCATCTGCGTCCATCAGCGGTTGCGTTTTATGCCGTCGCCTCCACGACCGTCCGCGCTTTCTTGACTGCCCGGGGTGAAGATGGTTTAGCCCGAACTCACCATCCTGGTTCGCGAGGAGATCTGAATGGGCATCAAGATCGGCATCAATGGCTTTGGACGCATCGGCCGCAATGTCTTTCGCGCCGCGCTCGATGATCCCAATCTCGAGTTCGTCGCAGTCAACGACATCACCGACGCCAAGACCCTCGCGCACTTGCTCAAGTACGACTCGGTCCACGGCCGCTTGAACCAAACCGTCGAGGCCGACAAGGACACGCTCATCGTCGGCGGCCGTCGCGTCCGCGTGCTCGCGGAACGCGACCCGGGCAAGCTGCCGTGGAAGGATCTCGGCGTCGACATCGCGATCGAATCGACTGGTCTGTTCACCGCCCGCGAGAAGGCCGCGTTACACCTGAGCGCCGGGGCGAAGAAGGTCATCATCTCCGCCCCCGCCAAGGGCGCCGACCTCACGCTCTGCTACGGCGTGAATCACACGGCGTACAAGAAGGACGCGCATCACGTCATCTCCAACGCGTCGTGCACGACCAACTGCCTCGCACCGGTCGCCAAGGTCCTGCACGAGACCTTCGGCATCAAGCGCGGTCTGATGACCACCGTGCATGCCTACACCAACGATCAGCGCATCCTCGATCTGCCCCACGAAGACATACGGCGTGCGCGCGCCGCCGCACTATCGATGATCCCGACCACCACCGGTGCCGCGAAGGCGGTCGGGGAAGTGCTGCCCGAACTAAAGGGTAAACTCGATGGTATGGCTATCCGCGTACCGACGCCAAACGTCTCACTCGTCGATCTCACCGCCGAGCTCAACAAGCCAGCGAGCGAAGCCGACATCAACGCTGCAATGCAGAAGGCTGCCGCCGGCCCGCTCAAAGGCGTGCTGATGTACTGCGACGAGCCGCTCGTTTCGATCGATTTCAACGGCAACCCGCACTCGTCGATCTTCGACGCGCTGTCGACCAAGGTCATGGACGGCAACTTCATCAAGGTACTGTCCTGGTACGATAACGAGTGGGGCTTCTCGCGTCGCATGTGCGATGTGGCGCGTTTGATCGGATCATCGCTGTAGACAGTCTTGGCAGGTGCAGACTTCCGTGCCTGCACGGCGGGCCGAGCCCGCCCCCACTTTCTAAGAATGAGAAGAACGTGCGGCGCATCGATCAACTGCAACTGAGCGACAAGCGGGTCTTCATCCGCGTCGACTTCAACGTGCCGTTGAAGGACGGCACAGTCACTGACGCCACGCGTATCGAGGCGGCGTTACCGACCATCCACTACGCGCGCGAGCACGGCGCGAAGGTGATCCTCGCATCGCACCTTGGCCGCCCCAAGGGCAAATCGAATCCGTCGCTGAGCCTCGCGCCCGCTGCCCACGCACTCGCCAAACTGCTCGGGGCACCAGTGCCGCTGGCCAGCGACTGCATCGGCGCTACCGTCGAAGCTCAAGTCAACGCACTGACGAATGGCGGCGTGCTCATGCTCGAGAACCTGCGCTTCCACGCCGAAGAGGAGCAGAACGATCCGGTATTCGCGCAGGCGCTGGCACACTTGGCTGATGTGTACATCAACGACGCCTTCGGCGCTGCACATCGGGCGCATGCATCGACCGTCGGCATGGTGCAGCTGGTGCGCGAACGCGCCGCCGGCTTCCTCTTGCTGAAGGAGTGCGAGTACCTGGGAAAGGTCCTGGCCAACCCCGATCGGCCGCTGGTGGCGATCCTCGGCGGCGCGAAGGTGTCGGACAAGATTCAGGTCATCTCGAATCTGATCGACAAAGTGGATACCTTGCTGATCGGCGGCGGCATGGCGTACACGTTCCTACGCGCGCAGGGGTTGCCGATCGGCAAGTCGCTGCTCGAAGCCGAACACGTCAAACTGGCAACCGAGTTGTTGGCGAAAGCAAAGGCACGCGGTGTCGGTCTGCTGCTGCCAACCGATCACGTCGTCGCATCCGAACCCAAGGTCGGCGTGATCGCGACGACGGCGACAGAAATCCCCGCCGACAAGATGGCCCTCGACATTGGCTCCGAGACCATCGCCAGCTTTCGCGCCGTGATCGCCACCGCGCGTATGGTGGTGTGGAACGGACCGCTCGGCGTGTTCGAAATACCACCGTTCAACGCCGGCACCCTGGCCATCGCCAACGCGCTCGCCGATTCCAGCGCCACCACCATCGTCGGCGGCGGCGACTCGGTCGCGGCGGTGATGCAATCGGGCCGCGCCAAGGATATCACCCACATCTCCACCGGCGGCGGCGCCTCGTTGGAATTTCTCGAAGGCCAAACCTTGCCGGGCCTCGCAGCGCTGGAGGATTAGATGACTTCCGAAACTGCCTACTGCCGTCTGCCTACTGCCTACTGAGGTCCGCCATGCACGCTTCACGTCGCCCGTTGATCGCGGGCAATTGGAAAATGTTCTGCACGCGCGCCGAGGCAGTCGCGTTGATTGACGGCCTCAAGGCCGCGGTGAAGGGGCTCACCGACCGCGAGGTGCTCGTGGCCCCACCATT
>JBGOUW010000460.1:0-4118 GCA_041477755.1 Binatia bacterium | reverse complement strand
CCTGCACCGCGTTCCTGCACTCGGTCATGATCCAGGAAAAGAAGGACATGCTGAAGGTGTGGAATATGGTGCTGGTGATCCTCACCTTTCTCCTCACCATCTTCGGCACCTTCCTCACTCGCAGTGGCGTGATCTCCTCGGTGCACTCGTTCACGCAGTCGGGCCTCGGGCCGTTCTTCATCGGCTTCCTCGCATTCATGGGCATCATCTCGCTGGCGCTGCTGATCTGGCGTTTGCCGCTACTCAAAAGCGAGAACGAACTCGACTCGCTGGTGTCGCGCGAGTCGGCGTTCCTGTTCAACAACCTGGTGCTCGTCGGTATCGCCTTCGCGGTGTTCTGGGGCACGATCTTTCCGGTGATCTCCGAATGGGTACGCGGTGTGAAGATCACCGTCGGGCCGCCGTTCTTCAACAAGGTCAACGCCCCGCTGGGATTGATGCTCCTGTTCCTCACTGGTGTCGGACCGCTGATCGCGTGGCGCCGCGCCGGTTGGAAGAGCATCCAGCGCAATCTCTTGCCGCCACTGGGTTTCGGTCTGGCGTGCGGGTTGGGGCTGGTGATCAGCGGTATGCGGTCGTACTGGGCGCTGGTGTCGTTTTCGACCGTGGCGTTTGTCTTGACGGGCATCGTGATGGAGTACTACCGCGGCGTACGTGCACGCCAAGCAGTGATGGGCGAAAATGCCGCGGTGGCGTTGCTGCACCTGATCGCCAAGAACCGCCGCCGCTACGGCGGCTACATCATCCACATCGGGATCGTGATGATGTTCGCCGCCATCACCGGTACCTCCGTATTCAAACAAGAGCAGCAAGTCACGCTCAGCCAAGGGCAGACGCTCTCGATCGGCGGCTACACGTTGCGCTACGACGGCATCGAGCAGGAGTCGACGCCGCACATCGCGTACCTGCGCGCCAAGGTCGCGGTGCTGGAGGGAGCCAAGCTGCTCGAAGTGCTCAAGCCCGAGAAGCGCTTCTACAAAAAGCCCGAGCAGCCAACCACCGAGGTCGCGATCCGCTCGACGCTCGGCGCTGATCTTTACCTCGTGTTGGGTAGCTTCGACGACGACACGAAACTGGTCACGCTGTTGGCATACATCAATCCTCTCGTCAGCTTCCTGTGGTACGGTGGGATCGTGATCGCGCTCGGTACCGGCATCGTCATCTTACCGGGCGGTGCCGCGCGCGAGCCGGCGTACGCCGCAGCCCAGCTCGCCAAACAGGCGGTCACAGAGTGATTGCCTTCTTCCGTGTGGCGCTGGTCGGCGTCAGTTTGTCGCTCGTCGGGCTGAGCGAGGGGACCAGTCTGGCGGCGCCGTCGTTTCAAGAAGTCGAGGAGTCGCTCACCTGCCAATGCGGCTGCGGCCTCACCGTTCATAGCTGCAACCATCTCCAGTGCGGCTCGGCGTTGCCGCTGCGGGCCGAGATCCGCGAACAGATCACCGCGGGGAACGACAAGCCGGCGATCCTGGCGCACTTCATTGAACGCTATGGCGAGAAGATCCTTTCCTCGCCCACGACCAGCGGTTTCAATTTGACCGCATGGGTGACACCGTTCGTGCTGCTCGCACTTGGGGGTGCGTTCGTGGTCATCACCATCGTGCGCTGGACGCGACACCGCCCCGCTCCCGCCGGAGCCGCACAACCAGCGGCAGCAGCGCCACCCGATGCGTACCAACAGATCCTGGAACGCGAGCTGAAGGACTTCGACCGCTAGCGTCATGTCTCGCAAGTCGCAGAACTGTCGAATTGTGACAAGTCGATCGAGTCGGCGTTCCGTCACCCTCTCCCTTTGGGAGAGGGCAGGGGTGAGGGCCAAGCGAGTGCCAGCGGTGCGTGACTACCCTCACCCTAACCCTCTCCCAGAGGGAGAGGGGACTTTCGTTGCCCCGCGCTTCATCCTTACCTGCGGCGGTACGCACACGTTCGAGACGCGCCGCTAGCGCGAACCGCTCTCCGTCCCTGCGTATGGATCTCCTGCTCGCTGTCCTGCTGACCACCGCGGTCGCCGTCTTCGTCGCCTGGCCGTTCTTCGGTCGCGCTCGCAACGCGGGTGACGACGACGTGCAGCTCAGTCCGCTCGATCGGCAGAAGCGCGAGGCCTACGCCGCCATCAAGGAAGCCGAGTTCGATCATCAGATGGGTAAGCTGACCGACGCCGACTTCGCCGCCTTGCGCGAGCGCTACATGCGGCAGGCGCTCACCGCGATCACGAGCATCGAGAAGGCGCGGGGAAAGCCGCCGACAGCGATCGGTAAGGGTGCGCCCGGACACAAGCCGACGCGCTTTGCCTACTGCCCGGGGTGCGGGCGCCACCTGCCAAACCGCGCGAATTTCTGCCCCGGCTGCGGCCATGCGCTCAAGCCGCTCAAAGAAGCGGTCGCCTGAGCGCGGCCAACTTGCCGGCTCAGCCGCCGAGGCTAGCCTTCACCTTCTTCAACACGTCGATGTTCTTCTGCAACCCGCTGACGTGGTCCTGCATCTCGACAATCGCGCTGCCGAGTTGAGTTGCCGAGCCGAGCGCGCCGCCGGACTCTCCGGCCTGTTTCAGCGCCTCCTTGCCGAGATCGCCCAACTGCGCATCGGCGCGTCGCTGCGTCACCGAGCCACACAAAAAGCCGGCGGTAAAAATGCTCGCCACAACGGCCGTGCGCAGGCCGCGTCGCATCAGTCGCCTATTGGTGTGTGCCATCGTACCCTCCTCATGTCGGATGAATGTGCCGGAGCACAGCCGTGGAATGCTTCAGTTACCACCGGCCACCGGCAGCAAGCAATGATCTTCTGTGCATGGTAGGAAAAGAAGAGGGCGACTGCACATGGATATCTTGATCATTGGCGGCACTCGCTTCGTCGGCTATCAGCTCGTGTGGCGGCTGCTCGCCGCGGGCCAGCGGGTCACCATCCTCAATCGTGGACGCACGCCCGATCCGTTCGGCGACCGCCAGTTGGGCAGTCGTCAGTCCGGCAATTTGATTGAACGACTGGTCGCTGATCGCACGACGCCCGACTTCGCGCGGGTGTTGGCCGGTCGCCGCTTCGACGCCGTGGTTGATTTCGCCGGCTACACGGCCGCCGACGCGCGGGGCGCCGTGGCCGCGTTGGGCGGCCGCGTCGGGCACTATGTCTTCATCAGCACCGGCCAGGTTTACCTCGTGCGCGCCGGTTGTCCGTGGCCAGCACGCGAGGCCGACTACGACGGCACGCTGACCCCCGACCCGGCAGATGATCGGGAGGATCACGCAAACTGGGTGTACGGGGTCGAGAAGCGCGCGGCCGAAGACGTGCTCGCCGACGCGTGGACCAGCGCGCACTTTCCGGCGACGCGCCTGCGCATTCCCATGGTCAACGGCGAACGCGATCATTTCCGCCGCACCGAGAGCTATCTGTGGCGGCTGCTCGATGGTGGTCCGATCATTCTGCCCGACGGCGGCACGCGGCCCATGCGTCACGTCTACAGCGGCGCCGTTGTGCGCACGATCGGTGCGTTGATCGGCAATACGGCGACCTTCGGCGAGGCGTACAACTTGTCCCAGGACGACACCCCGACGCTCGCAGAGATGGTGAGCGTCTTGGCCGAACTGCTGGGCACGCGGGAGCGAGTCGTGCCGGTGCCCAGCGATGCGATCCGCGCCGCCGGCCTGGTGCCGGTCGCGATCTCGCCGTTCAGTGATCCCTGGATGTCGCAGCTTGACGCGGGCAAAGCGAAGGCGGCCTTGGGCTTTCAACACGAGCCGTGGCGCAGCTACTTGGACAAGATCGTCACTTGCTTCGTCAATCATCCGCCAACCGCACCGCCGGAGAACTACACGCATCGCGAACAGGAGCGCGCCCTCGCCGCGCGCTGGTCGTGATCGCGCGATTGTTCACGCGCGTACGGCCGGCGATCCGAGCGGCACGGAAATGAATCTGCGACGGAAGCTGTCCTGGGTGACGGTCTTCTACTTTGCCGAGGGCCTTCCCTTCGGCATCGCCGTCGACAATCTCCCGGTCTACTTTCGCCTCCACGGAGTGTCGCTGACGGACATTGGGCTGTTCAGTCTGCTGCGCCTGCCGTGGACGTTGAAAGTGCTGTGGGCGCCGCTGGTCGATCGCTACGGCGAGCGACGACATTGGATCGTGGG
>JBGOUW010000068.1:0-13524 GCA_041477755.1 Binatia bacterium | reverse complement strand
GGTTCGCCCCGCAATTCCGCCGTCAGGTGAGGATTGTGATCCGCTGCCGTGACGTGGACCGCGCACGCACGGAGGAGCAGTCCCTCGGCGTCCTTGTAGAAGATCAGTTCGTCGAGCAACCGCATCAGAAGGAGGTCGAGCGCGTCAGCGCTCACCGACACCGTGCGACTAACAAGCGGGCGAACGGACTCGAGCGAGGCCACCATCACATTCGCCGTCGCGTCGGCCGCGGTGGTGAAGAGCTCGTCGAGATTGCGTCCCCACGCGTGGAACGTGACATCGCTGGTGACGCCGTCTTCGACGTACTCGTAGGGCATGCGGGCGTTCAGCCTTTGACGTTGCCGATCGGCGTGAAGCGGACTACACCGTGGCTCAGGCCCGCGCGCTCGGTGGCCTCGACCACCGCGTCGATGTCTTTGTAAGCGCCACCGGCTTCCTCGGCGAGGCCGGCATACGACGCCGTGCGCACGTAGATGCCGCGCGCCTCCATGCTGCGCTGCAGCTCGCGGCCATGGTACAACTTCTTCGCCTTCGTTCGGCTCATGGTGCGGCCGCTGCCGTGCGCGGTGCTGAAAAATGTGTCGGCGCCGCTCGCCAGGCCGGTCAGTAAGTACGACCCCGTTTCCATGCTCCCGCCGATGATCACCGGTTGTCCGGTCTTCTGATACTCGGGCGGTAAGCCGGCCATGCCGGGTCCGAAGGCGCGCGTCGCTCCTTTGCGATGCACCAGCAGCTGCCGCACCGTGCCATCGACGACGTGGCGCTCGAGCTTCGCGGTGTTGTGCGCCACGTCGTACACCATGCGCAGGCCGAGGTCGTTCGCGTCGCGACCGAACACCTGGCTGAACACTTCGCGGATGCGGTGGAGAATCACCTGGCGATTGGCGAACGACATGTTGGCGGCACACTGCATGGCGGCGAAGTAGCGCTGCCCTTCGTCCGACTTGAATGGGGCGCAAGCGAGCTCGCGATCGATGATCTCCAATCCGTACTTCGTCTTCATCGCGTGCAAGAAGATCTGCAGGTAATCGCTCGCCACTTGGTGACCGAAACCACGACTGCCGCAATGAAACATGACCGCAATCTGATTCGGCTGCGTGATGCCAAGCTGTGCGGCAAGCGGCGCGTCGACCACGTGTTCCGGTCTCGCGACCTGGATCTCCAAGTAGTGATTGCCCGATCCGAGGGTGCCGATCTGCTGATAGCCGCGCTCGATGGCGCGCGGGCTGACACAGGTGGCATCGGCGCCGCGTAGGCAGCCATGCTCTTCGGTGCGCGCGAGATCGTCCGCGTTGCCGTAACCGTTGCGCACGCACCAGCCGGCACCCTGCTCGATCACCTCGGCGAATTCCGACTGCGACAGTTTCACAAACCCGCGGCAGCCGACGCCGGTCGGCACGCGCTCGTAGAGTAAATCGATCAGCGTGCGCAGCTTCGGTTGCACCTCCGCGAGCGTGAGATTGGTCAACACCAACCGCATGCCGCAGTTGATGTCGAAGCCGATGCCGCCGGGGGAGATCACGCCGGTGGCGGGATCCATCGCGGCGACGCCACCGATGGGGAACCCATAGCCCCAGTGCGCGTCGGGCATGACGAAGCTGGCGCCGACGATGCCGGGGAGCGTCGCGACGTTCGCCGCCTGCGTGAACACCTGGTCGTCCATCGCGTGCAGCAACGCTTCGGTGGCGCAGATGCGCACCGGCACACGCATCCCGGGCCGCAGCGTCGGCGGCACCTCCCACACGCTGTCCGCAATGCGTCGGATACCTTTGGGTACGGCCATTGTCTGTGTCGTGACACCCGCCGGGCTGCGGAGCAAGCGGCGCCGCGATGGTCACGCGGGTGGTTGCGTCGCGATCGGCGGTTGCTGCGTGTGGAAGAACCAGCGATCCAGCACGACGTGGCGCGCAAACCAGTCAGTGCCGAACAAGTAGCCCGCCAGCGCGTTCGCGGCCGATTCGGGCAACAGATTCGTGATGCTCCAACTCGCCGCTCGTTGACCAAAGCGTTCGATGACGCGCTGTTCGTACGCCGACAAATGCGCGCGGCCGTACTGCCCATTGGCGGCGAGAATGGTGTTGGCCGCGAACAGCGCCGACTCGATCGCCGGGCGTATCCCTTCACCGCTCTTCGGGTAGGCGAGGCCCGCCGCATCACCAATGATCAGGGCACGATCAGCAACCAGCGGCCGCTCGGCTTGGTCGTACAGGAGGTACGGATGCCCGTGCGTCTTGACGGCCACGTCGGCGGGAATCTTGCCGCGTCGTACGAGGAACGTGAGAAAGTCGGCGACGTGGCGGCTGAGCTTTTGCGTATCTTGCCGGCCGAGGCCGATGTTGATGTAGCGACCCTTGCGGAAAACCCAGCCGTAGCCTTTGAGGTCGCGGGTGAAGAAGATCTCGGGAACATCCGGCTCGACGCGGCAGGCCTTCTGCTGCGCGGGCGTTAGCTCGAACTCGGATTCCTGCGCCGCGACGATCGGCTCGCCGTTGCCGAGCCGCGCCCCGAGTTGCTGCGCCACCGGACAGAAGTGTCCGCCGGCGCCGACCAGCATCGGTGCGCGGACCTCGTCATTGACCACCCACGCATCGCTCGCCTGCCGCAGCGTTCGTACCGGTTCACCCAATCGGAGGTCGGCGCACGACCGCCGCAGCAAGTAGTCATCGAACTCGCAGCGGCGGATGCCGTAGCTCACCGTGTGGTCGTAGACGACCCGGGATTCGGCATCGCCCTGCCGGCTGATGCAAAATCCGCGAATCGGCTGCAGCGTGCGCCCCGCGCTGGCGTAGTCACTCAGGTCGAGGTCGAGCGCCGCCACCACGTGCGGCGTGATCCAGCCGGCGCAAATCTTGTCGCGCGGGAACGGCTTGCGATCCCAAACGACCACGCGCAGGCCGCCGCGCCGCAGCTGCCAGGCGCACGTCGACCCGGCGGGACCGCCACCGACAACGAGGACATCATACGAGGTCATTGAGCGTCAATGCGCACTCTACTCGTAGAGGTACGCCCGCGTCCACGGGATGTCGTTGTCATTCACGCGCGCGAAGGTGACTTGGAACAGCTGCATCAGCCCGGCGCGGAACGCGGCGGTGGTGCCGGCGAGGTAGAGTCGCCACATGCGGACGAAGCGCTCATCGAACATCACCGCCACGCGCTCCGCCGCGCGCTCAAAGCGCATCAACCAGTGGTATGCGGTCTTCTCGTAGTGCAGCCGCAGATTCTCCACGTCAAGCACGGAGAAGTCGTATGGCTCGAAGATCGCCATCATCTCGCCCAGCGTCGGCGGATAACCGCCGGGGAAGATATGCTTCTCGATCCAGGCGTTCAGGCGCGTCGGGCGATGGCGGCCGATGGTATGAATCAGGCCGCGCCCATGTGTGGGCAGACAACGATCGATGACGCGGCCCAACTCGCGGTAGTGCTGCGGGCCGACATGTTCGAGCATGCCAACCGACACGAACGCATCGTACTGACCAGACACATTGCGATAGTCATCCTCGACGAACTCGACGCGCTCGGTGAGTCCGCATGCATGGGCCTGCGCGCGCGCATAGGCGATTTGCTCGTGCGAAATGTTGAACGCCCGCACCGTGACGCCGTGATGCTCGGCCATGTGCAGCGCGAGCGAACCCCAGCCACAGCCGGCCTCGATCACGCGTTCGCCCGGGTGCAGCGCGATCTTGCGGCACACCTGTTCCATCTTGGCTACCTGCGCTTCTTCGAGCGACGCGGCGGGGGTCGGAAAGTACGCGCAGGTGTAGACCATGCGCTCGTCGAGCCAGAGCCGATAGAACTCGTTACCGAGATCGTAGTGATGATGAATATTCTGGCGCGAGCCGGCGAGCGTGTTGCGGCGGGCGCGCTGGGCGCGGCGCAGCAATCGATCGACCCACGGATTCATTGGTGCCCGGTAGACGGTGTCGAGCAGTTGGACCAAATCGCCGTCCACCTCCACTCGTCCGTCGGCGTACGCCTCGCCGAACTCCAGCTCCAGGTTGAAGAGCAGACGGAACAGCGTCGCGCGATCCGCGATCCGCACGGTCGCGACGGGGTCGGTCTTGGCCGTGCAAATGGTCTCTCCGTTCCACAACCCGAACCTGAGGGCCGGGCTGCCGAGCGCGCGGAGAAATCTGCCTAGTAGACGACCATCAAACGACGCGGGAGCGGCCGGCGCGGATCGCGACGGCGTGAACCGAGAGGCAGAGGCGACCTGAGCCCGACCAGAGGACATCTGATGCTGAGGCAACATGCTCGACTCCTGTGAGGCGGTCGGCGGAGGCGCCGAGACGCCGGTTGTCGGTCATCAGTTCACCAAGCGACACGCTGATGTCAAGACGTTTCAGGGGGCGGCTCATGGGTCTTGACGTCACCCCGTTGACGGCGCACGTGATCCTCCAGACGCCGTTGCGCCGCCTTGAAGGCATCGCGGATGGCAACGTACACATCTTCGTGCGCGTGATGGTCGGCCGGCTCGCGCTTCACCACCACTTCGCCGTCCGGCACCGTCAGGTCGATGCGCACGTGGAAGAGCTTGCCTTGATGGTGGTGCCGATGTGGGGCCTCGATCATCACGCGGCAGCCGATGATGTGACCGTGATAGCGCTCCAGCTTACTGGCCCACTCCTGAATGCGAGCCTGGACCGCGTCCGAGGGCTCCATGTTTCGAAACGTGATCTGTACCGGCAGCTGCATCGCCACTCCCTCCTCCTGGGTAACAGGCCCAGGATACTTCGGACGCGCGCAAGTTCTCTGCCACGCAATACGCCGCGGCCTAGTGAGCTTGCCGCGCGTCTCCGCAAACTGCATTCTCGCCTCTGCCACAATCTGATTCTAGGTTCAGCGAATGCAGTACGGAAGCGGGTTCGGAGCCGCCTGTCGATTCCGCGTCCCTGCCGTGGCCGGCAATTTGCTGTTTATACCGACTACCGGAGCACAGTCATGTTGCCGATCGAAGAATTGCGCAAGACGTTGTTGGGGCGCCGTCGAACACTCTTCGGACAGGTTGCCCACGTGGAAGACGATCTCCGCTGGCTCGATACCAACGTTGAGACGGAACCGGAGGAGGAAGGACAGGAACAGAACATCGCCAGGTTACTGGCCCGCCTCGACGACCGGGGGAAGGCGGAAATCGAAGCGATCGACGCTGCGCTGGCCCGCATCGCCGCCGGCGACTATGGCTATTGTACGCAATGCCACGCCACGATCCCGTTGGCGCGCCTGCGGGCACTGCCCACCGCCGCCACCTGTGTGCCATGTGCGGAGGCGCACGAACGCCAGCGTGCGTGAGGGAGCGATGCCGATCGCGCACTGCCGTCATGGCCGTTCCGCGAGTTCGGTTGCGATTGGAACCCATGCGATCGAACTGGAAGGACTGCTGGCTGTTCCCGACGAAGCCAAGGGCCTCGTGCTTTTTGCGCACGGAAGTGACAGCAGCCGCCTCAGCCCTCGCAACAACTATGTCGCCGATGCGCTGCACAGTGCCCGCCTCGCCACGCTGCTCTTCGACCTGCTGAGCGAGCGCGAGGCCGCCGACCGCGCCAAGGTGTTTGACGTCACGCTGCTGGCCGCGCGGTTGCGCGCGGCATCGGAGTGGGTTCGAAAACAGGAGCGGACCCGCCCCCTTGCCATCGGTTACTTCGGTGCCAGCACGGGCGCTGCCGCCGCACTGATTGCGGCGGCAAGCGACCCGACGACGATCCGCGCGGTCGTGTCGCGCGGTGGGCGTGCCGACTTGGCCGGCGCGGCACTGCGGCGCGTTGCCGCGCCCACGCTGCTGATCGTTGGTAGTAAGGACGTGCCGGTAATCCGACTCAATGAAGAAGCCTACGCGCAACTGCGGTGCGAGAAGCGTCTGGTCGTCGTTCCGGGCGCGACGCATCTGTTTGAGGAACCGGGGACCTTGGATGAAGTTGTGCGGTTGGCCACGGACTGGTTTACCCGGCACCTGTCTCCAGCCGATCAGCGAGGACCAGGAAGCGAGCCGTGATGCGCGCCTGGAGAAGGGACGAAGAGGCGGGACGATATCCCAACCGGCGTGAGGCGGGCCGACGACTCGCTCAGCGCTTGCTCCAGTACAAGCCGACGCATCCGCTGGTGCTTGCACTGCCGCGCGGCGGCGTGCCGGTGGCGTACGAGGTGGCGCTCGCGCTCGACGCGCCGCTCGACATCATCGTCGTGCGCAAGCTCGGCGCGCCCGGCCAACCCGAACTCGGCATCGGCGCCGTGGTCGACGGCGATCATCCGCAAAGCGTGCTGAACCGTGACGTGATGGAGATGCTGCACGTCTCCGACGACTACCTCAGCCGCGAGGTGGCGACCGAGCTGGCCGAAATCCGCCGCCGCCAGGAGCGTTACCGTGGCGGCCGGCCGGCCGAGCCCATCACCGGCCGCACCGTTATCGTCGTCGACGACGGCATCGCCACCGGCGGCTCGATGCGCGCCGCGCTGCGCGGAGTTCGCCGTGCCGCACCACGGCACTTGGCGCTCGCCGTGCCGGTGGCGCCAGCGGAAACGATCGAGTCGTTGCGCGCCGAGGTCGACGCGGTCGTCTGCCTGTACACGCCGATACCGTTCGGCGCGGTCGGTGAATTTTACGACGACTTCAGCCAGACCAGCGACGAGGAAGTGATCCGCCTATTGGAAGCGGCGCGCGAGCGCGTGTAGTGGGTTCTCCGTACCGACCGGCGTTCGATCTTGCTTCGAGGGCGCCCAACACTGGTGAGCTGAGCGCGGGCTGACAAAGAGAGCCGACCGAGGTGATAGATGTCACTTTTCTCAGACGCGCGAAGGTGCAGCACAGCCGTTCCGATCCTGCCAAGTTATCGGTGCAAGCTGCGCCACCATGTGACCCCGCCGAATCCCACACCGTGGCAAGTGATTTGCCTCGCTTCAACGTGCGCCTATTTCGGAAAGAGGAGCGCGCGCGGCTTACGCAAGCTCGAACCCACGGGCCAAGCCGGCGCCACACCCAATCGCGAAGAGCTTTCGGCGCACATCGAGGATCAGTACCTCATCAGCGGTCGCGCGGTCGTCTAAACGGTGAACCGTGCACGTGGAGAGGTCGCCATGCTGGAGTCGGGACCGCGATCGCTCTCTATGGCCGGGCCGGCATACTGGGCCGGACTCTCCACCGACAGTGCGCTGGCAGCTCTCGGGAGCCGGCGTGACGGCCTTGCTCGCGCCGACGCCACGACACGCCTGACGCACTCCGGAGGCAATGTGTTGCCGCGGCCCCCGCGCCGGCCGTGGTACGTCGATCTCGTCGCCAACTTCATCCATCTATTTGCCCTGTTGTTGTGGATCGGCTCCGCGCTCGCCTGGGTGGCCGGGATGCCGCAACTCACCTGGGCGATCGTCGCTGTGATTCTGATCAACGGCGTGTTCAGCTACTGGCAGGAATATCAAGCTGAGCGCGCCGCCGAGGCGCTGCAGGCGCTTCTGCCACGACAGGCAAGGGTGCGCCGCAACGGCGACGAACAACTCGTGCCGGCCGAGGCCCTCGTGCCGGGCGACGTGTTGATACTCGCCGAAGGCGACGCTGTGCCGGCCGATGCGCGCTTCATCGTCAGCCAGCGCGTGCGGCTCGACATGTCGGCGCTCACCGGCGAATCACGCCCGATCCCGCGCACCGCCGACCCCATCGCCCACGCGGGCGGCACTGTTGCCGCGCTTTCGAACCTGGCGTTTGCCGGCACGCTGGTGGCCAGCGGGCGCGGCGAGGCAGTAGTGTTTGCAACGGGGGCAGCGACCGAGTTCGGCCGCATTGCGCAACTCACCCATGTGCAGGCCGAGCGGCCGAGTCCGCTGCAACGCGAGTTGCAGCGCGTGACACGCATCGTCACGGTGCTCGCCATGGGATTCGGGATCGTCTTCTTCCTCATCGGCACCCTACTGGGCGGGTTGTCGATCGCGGAAGGCTTCCTGTTCGCCATCGGTCTGATCGTGGCCAACGTGCCGGAAGGCCTGCTGCCCACGCTGACGCTCGCGCTGGCGCTTGGTGTACGCCGCATGGCCACGCGGCACGCGTTGATCAAACGGCTCTCGGCGGTGGAGACGCTCGGGGCAACGACCGTCATCCTCACCGACAAGACGGGTACGCTCACCGAAAACGAGATGACCGTACGCGAGCTGTGGAGCGGCGGCGTGAGCTATCGCGTCGGCGGCGTCGGCTACGATCCGGTGGGCGAGCTAACGCCTGGCACAGCCGGTGATGCGGCCGCAGCACGCGAGTTGCTGCGCGCCGCGGCTTTGTGCTGCGACGCGCGACTGGTGGCGCCGCACGCAACCCAAGCGCGGTGGCAAGCGATCGGCGATCCGACCGAGGCGGCGATCTTGGTCGCAGCCGCGAAAGTCGGCTGCACGCAACATGATCTCGCACGTTCCCCGCGGCTCGGTGAATTGCCGTTCGACTCAACGCGCAAGCGTATGACCACCATTCAACGGATCGACGATGTGCCGGTGGCGTGTGTGAAGGGGGCACCGAGCGAGGTGTTCCCCCGCTGCACCGCGGCACGCCAGGGCACAGCGGTTGTACCCTTCGACGACGCGCATCGCCAGCGAGCGCAAGCGACACACGATGCGCTGGCGCGCCGCGGCCTCCGCGTCCTAGCGGTCGCGACCCGCGTTGTGCCAGCCGCGCGCGATCACGACGGCTGGCACGTCGACGAGGTCGAGCGGGATCTCATCCTGCTCGGTTTGCTGGCAATGGAAGACCCGCCGCGTCCCGAGGTTCCGGCGGCGCTCGTTGCCTGCCATCGCGCCGGTATCCGCGTGATAATGGTGACGGGGGACAATGGGCTCACTGCGGCCGCCATCGCGCGCGAAATCGGGCTGCACGACGATGACGTCCGCATCGTCAACGGCAGCGAACTCGACGCCATGACACCGGCGCAGATCGAGACGCTGCTCGACGGGGCGGTGCTGTTTGCGCGCGTAACGCCGAAGCACAAGCTGCGCTTAGTCGAAGCGTATCAGCGGCGCGGCGAGGTGGTAGCGGTCACCGGCGATGGGGTCAACGACGCGCCGGCACTCAAGCGCGCCGACATCGGCGTCGCGATGGGCGTCACCGGCACCGACGTCGCGCGCGAGGCCGCCGATATGGTCCTGGCCGACGACAACTTCGCCAGCATCGTGGCGGCGGTGCAGGAGGGCCGTACGGTCTATGACAACGTGCGCAAGTTCGTCACCTACATCTTTGCCAGCAACGTGCCCGAGATCGTTCCGTTCGTCGCGTTCGTGCTGGTGCGCATTCCGCTCCCGCTCACGGTGATGCAGATCCTCGCCGTCGATCTCGGCACCGACTTGTTGCCGGCACTCGCGCTGGGTGCGGAAACGCCAGAACCCGACGTGATGAACCGTCGGCCGCGCTCGCGCAGCGAACGGCTGCTCGACCTGCCGACATTGCTACGTGCCTACGGTTGGCTTGGCGCGATCGAAGCGGCGCTGTCGTTGGGCGGCTACTTCTTCGCCTTCTGGCTCGCCGGCTGGCGTCCCGGTCTACCGCTCGCAGCGAGCGGGTCACTCTACGCAACGGCGACGACGATGTCGCTCGCCGGCATCGTCGCCGGCCAGATCGGCAACGTCTTCGCGTGTCGCAGCGCGCGCGAATCCATTTGCCGCATGGGGCTCACCAGCAATCGCTTGCTGCTCCTCGGTGTCGCCGTCGAGCTCGCGCTGCTGATCGGCTTGATCTATCTGCCGCCGCTGGCCGCCGTTTTCGGCCTCGCGCCAATCGGCTGGCGGCACTGGCTTCTGCTCGCGTCGTTCGGCCCGCTCCTGCTGCTCTGCGAAGAGGCGCGCAAGGCGCTACGCGCCCGGCGCACGCCGACCGCTCGTTGAGCCGAGTTGGCGACTACGCGACAGCTTCCTCAGGAAAGTGTCGCTAGCGCTTGGTCGCGGCGCGGCGGGCGGGTTTGTGACTGGGGATCGTCAGCACCGGGCACGGGGCCGTGCGCACGACGCGCTCGGCAACGCTGCCGAGCAGCATGTGCGACAGGCCGGTGCGGCCGTGGGTGGCCATCACGATTAGATCGATCTTGCGCTTGTGCGCGGTGTCGGCGATCGCCTGCGCGGGCAAGCCGGTCTCGAGCAGGGTGTCGAACTTCACTCGCCGCTTCGCCAGAGTCCCCGCCAACCGATCCAAGTCGGCACGAGCGCGGCGGCGCTGATCGTCGAGCAGCAGCCCCAAGCTTTCGCCGGCGTAGTAGATGACCTCGACGACGAACAGGACCAACACTGAGGCTTTGAACGTGCGGCTCAGTTCGATCGCGTAGTCGAGCCCCGCAAGCGAGGGCTCGGAGAAGTCAATCGGTACCAGAATCTGTTTGATCGTCATTGCCGTCCTCCAAAAAACTGGTTAGCGCGCACCGGCCGGCGGTGCGTCGTCACGTTGCCAGGTGGCGATCAGGCTGCCATCGTCATCCGACCAGTGGTACGTGGCACGGCCGCGGAACGCTTTCTTCAGCTCGCGGACGATCCGATGCGCGAGCTTCTGCGAGGTGGTGAGCACTTCGAGGACCGCGCCCTCGCGTGCGACCGAAATCACGCGGCGCTCCGGCTGCGTAAAGCGGGCGCGCGCATCGACGTTGCGGATGCGCTGTCGCAAGGTGTTCTCGTTGGCCACCGCGTACGCGCCACGGATCAGCACGCGCCCGAAGTACTGCCCGGCTTCGGCTTGCTTGCAGCCGGGGCACACCGTCCACGCGGCGCGATCGAAGAGCGCCATGGTGGCCTTGTGATTGCGCCGCCACGTGCGGTGCGAGTAGATCGCCCCGCAGCGTTGACATACGGTCGGTTCCGCCAACGGCGCAGCCTTCACCGCGCCGCGCGGCTTCTTGTCCTGGCGAGTACCCCGCCGGCTCAAACTACGGATCAGTCCTTTTCCCTTCGGCATCTCTTGTGTCCTCTCTGAGGGTTACGCCGCCGCGTGCGTCTGCGGCCGTGTGCGCCACGGCGGCACGCGCCTGAGTGCGTGCAGAGTCCGCTCGATCGATTCACGCGTGCCCCAATCGCTCCAATGAATGTCGTCGACCCGAAGGGCGACGAGGTGCTCGGGGATGCGGGCCAGGACCTGAGTCGAGAAGTTCCACGGCGCCAGCGCGCGGTAACCTTTGGCGAGGTCGTCAGGACGCTCTGTCGCCGCGCGCAGGCGGGCGGTTTCGCAAGGTGCGGCCTTCTCAATCAGTTCCAGCATTCGATCGACCCGGAAGATCAAGACGAACGAGTTCCACAGCGCACCGTTCTCGATCAATTGCCGGGCATGGTCGGCCGTCGGCTTCTCCTGAAATGCCGCCACTCGGAACGCGTTCGCGACTCCGCGCACGCGCGTCGACGGCATGATGTAGCCGAGGCCGGGTTCGGCCCGGTCGGGGCGGATTCCCAGCACGGCGACTCTGCGCGGATGCTCTCCGACAATCTGCGCGGCGCGGTCGACGTGGGCGGCGAAGGCTCGGTTGTCGCCGACATAGTGGTCGCTCGGCGTCATCGCCACGATGGTGGTCGGATCACGCTGTGCGAGCTGGCGCAAGGCGAACAGCAGCCCGGGGCCGGTATCACGACCACAGGGCTGCACAAAGATGTTGTGCGGCGGCACGCCGCGCAATTGTTCGCCGATGATCGGCAGATGATCGTGATTGACAACGACCACGGTGCGCGCCGGCGGCACCATGTGACGCGCTCGTTCCAGGGTCTCCTCTAACAACGAGTGCTCGCCGAGCAGTCGGCAATACTGCTTGGGGATCGGCGCGCCGGTCAGCTCGCGCGTCAACTCTTGCAACCGTGTGCCGTCCCCGCCCGCCAATACCAACACGTGAAACAACGGGCTTGCGCTCATGATCGCCGCCTCTTCCGCGTCGTTCAGGCCGCCGTCGCGAGACTGGTCGATTCGCGTGGTTCGCAGATGGTTCCCAGCGTACGGGCCACCTCGTCGGCACTGATTTGCCGTTTGGCCTTGCCGCTGCGCTCGCGCGCACCTTCCAGCGCGATGTCGCTGAGCGACAACAGGCCGACGAGGCGGTCCTCCGAGTCGACGACGGGCAGGCGCCGAATGCAGCGCGTCTGCATCAATTGTTCAGCCTCGGCCAGGCTGTCTCGTGGCCGGCAAACATGGACCACATTGCTCATGGCCTTCCAGACTTCGAGGCCGGTGAGCGGCGCGCCTTGGGTGTACGCAGCCATGCAGATGTCCCGGTCCGTCAGCATGCCGACCAAGCGCCCGTCTTCAACCACGGGCACGCAGCCGCAATCGTGGTCCCACATAATCTTGGCGGCGGTGTTCAGCGTGTCGCGCGGATTGCAGGTGTTGACGGGCCGCTTCATGATCTGTTCGACCTTCATCATGTCCCTCCGATGGTGGCGAGTGCGCCCTAACCTGCGGTGTCGCAAATGCCCTGCCAGCGGCGTGCGGCGCGGTGGACAGCCGTCCGAGGACTCGGTCGCCGTGTCCTTCCAAGTTGTGAGAAGTCAGTCGCGTGTCGGACAGCGGACTACAGGCGGGTGGGGGCAACGAGCTGACCGAGCAGGGTCTGCAGCTCGCCGTAGTCGAGCGGCTTGCGCAGCAGTGACACGAAGCCCCGCGATTCGATGCGCGCTTCGAGGTCCGGGGTGGGATAGCCGGTCACCATGATGATGGGGATATCGGGGTACTGCGCGTGGAACGTCTCCGCGAACGTGAGTCCGTCAATCCCGGGCATGTCGTAGTCGGTCACCACCGCCCGTACTTCTCCGAGCGTCGGCAGCGGCGGCAGATCGTGAACGCCACTGAACTCTGCTACATGGTAGCCGTCGTCGCGCAGGTTCTCCGCCAGCGCACTGCGGAACCCCTCGTCGTCGTCCATCAGCAGAACCATTGTGCGCCTATGTGAAGGGTCCTCGTACCCGCAGCTCAACATGAAAAATCGTTCCCTGCGGTTCTGCAGGAGCAAATCCAATGCCCCCGCCGTGCGCGATGACAATTTGCCTTACAATCGGCAGTCCGAGGCCGCTGCCCTGCGGCTTGGTCGTCTCAAATAGGCGAAACGCTTCCACCGTTTCGGGAATGCCGGGCCCGGTGTCGGCGACCGAAATGCGCACCCGCTCGTCGGCGAGCGGAGTCACGACGATCCGGATATGGCCGGGCCCGTGGTCGATGGCCTCGAGGGCGTTCTTCACCAAGTTCTCGAACACGCGGTGGAGCTTCTCTTCGTCTGCCGTGACTGGGGGCACGACATCTGGCACCTCGAGGGTGATGGCGATGGCGCGGGCGGAGGCCAGCGGCTGCCAGATTTCGATCACCGCGGCAAGGAAGTGCGGCAAGTTGACGGGCTTCAGATCGAGGCGCTGCTCGCGCGAAAACTCCATGAACTCTTTGACGAGTCCGTCGAGCCGATGGACCTCGGCGACGATACGCTCGGCCGGTTTCAGGACCGAACTGAGCGGCTGTTGGCCATCACGTTGGGCGCGACGCAGGATGAGCTGCGCTTGCATCGAAACGCCCGCCAGCGGATTGCCGAGATCGTGGACGATCTGGGCGGTAATCGCCCCGATGTC